>CANIDW010000037.1 GCA_947466165.1 Comamonadaceae bacterium
GGATGGTGCCCAGCGTGAACACCGTCAACAAATGCCAGCCTGGAAAACCGCCGGCGGCAATCCACAAGGCTGACAGCGTGGGCCACAGCAGCAGCAGCCAGCCGGCCGGCCGGTCCCAGCGGATCAACTGCAAGTACAGAGCGAGCTTGCCGGGTGGCGGGCTAGCGGGCAACTCTGAAGACATGGGACGGTAGGAGAAGTGAAGGCGGCTCGTGCTGGGCTCAGGACAGCCGCGCGACGCCCGGCAATTCGCAGGCATAAATCGCATTGCGCAGCGCGGCGATGGCTTCATAACGCGTGAAACTGCGGCGCCAGGCCAGCACCACGCGGCGCGTGGGCACATGGCCTTCAAAGGGCAGGTAGCGAATGAAAGAGGGTTCGTCTGATGGCGCGCCTTTGGTGGTTACAGCCTTGACCCCCTTGCGCGCTTTCGCCAGGCTGCCCAAAGCCGCCAGCTCGCCCTTGGGCACGCTCAGGCGCGGCACCAGCGTCACGCCCATACCGGCGGCCACCATGTGTTTGATGGTCTCCAGCGAAGAGCCCTCAAAGCTTTTGCTGATGCCTTCGGTGCCGCTGGAAAAACGCGCGAACTCGGGGCACACCTCCAGCACATGGTCGCGAAAGCAATGGCCGTTGCCCAGCAAGAGCATGGTTTGCTGCTTGAGCTCTTCGGCCGTGATACTGCTGCGCGCAGCCAGCGGGTGATCGCTGGGTACAGCGGCTACAAAAGGCTCGTCGTACAGCGGCGCGATCGCCAGGTTGGTGTCGGGAAAAGGCTCGGCCAGGATGGCACAGTCGATCTCGCCTGTGCGCAGCTCTTCAAGCAGCTTGACAGTGAAGTTCTCTTGCAACATCAGCGGCATTTGCGGGCTGAGTGTGATGTTCTGGCGCACCAGGTCGGGCAGCAGGTAGGGTCCGATGGTGTAGATGATGCCCAGGCGCAATGCGCCGGCCAGCGGGTCTTTGCCGCGTTTGGCGATCTCGCGGATGCTGTCGGCCTGCTCCAGCACGCTTTGGGCCTGGCGCACGATCTCCAGCCCCAAGGGTGTGACCGTGATCTCGTTGGCGTTGCGCTCGAACAGCTTGACCTGCAGCTCTTCCTCGAGCTTCTTGATCGCCACGCTCAGAGTGGGCTGCGACACATGGCAAGCCTCGGCGCCGCGGCCGAAATGTTTTTCGCGGGCCACGGCCACGATGTATTTGAGTTCGGTGAGGGTCATGTGCTGATTGTCCTGCTTTGTCGCTCAGGCCTTCAGGTAGTCGGCTTTGCCGCCCAGCCAACGCAAAATGTGGCGCTGCGCCAGCGCGTTATACCGGTCCAGCATCAGCGGCGCGCTCTCGCGCGCCCAAGCCAGCAGCTCGACGTCGGTCGCCAGGTCGGCAAAACGCAGCAAGGGCGCGCCCGACTGCCGCGCACCTAAAAATTCGCCAGGCCCGCGAATCTCCAGATCGCGCCGTGCAATCTCAAAGCCGTCTTGCGTCTCGGCCATGGCCTTGAGGCGTGCGCGTGCGGTCTCGCCCAGGCGCGGGCTATCGCCGGTCGAATACAGCAGCACGCAGGCCGAGGCCGCCGCGCCGCGTCCGACGCGTCCGCGCAGCTGGTGCAACTGACTCAGCCCGAAGCGCTCGGCATGCTCGATCACCATCAGCGAGGCATTGGGCACGTCTACGCCGACCTCGATCACCGTGGTGCTGACCAGCACACCCAGCTCGCCCGCGTTGAACTGCGCCATGACGGCTTTTTTGTCGGCCGGCGGCATGCGCGAATGCAAGAGGCCAACCAATGTGCCGGGCAGCGCCGCTGTCAGCGCTACGTGCGTTTCGGTGGCATTGGTCAAGTCCACCGCTTCGCTTTCTTCGATCAGCGGGCAAACCCAATAGACCTGCCGTCCCTCGGCCAGCTGGCTGCGGATGCGCTCGATCACTTCATCGCGCCGGCTCTCACTGATCACCTTGGTCACCACCGGCGTACGCCCGGGCGGTAATTCGTCGATGGTCGAGACATCCAAGTCTGCGTAGTAGCTCATGGCCAGCGTGCGCGGAATCGGCGTGGCCGTCATCATCAAGAGATGCGGCTCCTGACCGCCGGCCGTCATCTTGCTGCGCAAGGCCAGACGTTGCGCCACGCCAAAGCGGTGCTGCTCGTCGATGATCGCCAGCGCCAGATTCTTAAAGCGCACCTTGTCCTGGATCACCGCGTGCGTGCCGACTACCAGGGCGGCCGCGCCGCTTTCGATCAGGGCCAGCGCCTCGCGCCGCTCCTTGGCTTTCTGGCTGCCGGTCAGCCAGGCCGTCTGTATGCCCAGCGGCTCCAGCCAGCCGATGAGTTTGCGAAAGTGTTGCTCTGCCAGAATTTCGGTGGGCGCCATCAGCGCGCATTGCCAGCCGGCGTCCATGCAGCGCGCCGCCGCCAGCGCCGCCACCACGGTCTTTCCCGAGCCCACATCGCCTTGCAGCAAGCGGTGCATGGGCAGGCTCTTTTGCAGGTCGGCATCGATCTCGTGGCCCACGCGTTCTTGCGCGGCAGTCAACTCGAAGGGCAGGGCCTCAAGCAGCCGCGCATGCAAGCTGATGCCATCAGGGCCCTGGGCCTTGAGGGCCGGCGCGCGCATAGCCGCACGGATGCGTCTCGCCTCCAGCTGCGAGAGCTGCTGCGCCAGCAACTCCTCGGCTTTGAGCCGCTGCCAGGCCGGGTGGCTGCGGTCTTCCAGCGCGGCCAGCGCCACGTCGGGCGTGGGGTAATGCAAAAACTCCAAGGCCTCGCGTAGGCCCAGCAGCGCCCGCGGTCCCGACGGCAAAGTGGTCAGCGCCACGGGTGCCAGCGTTTCTGTCAGGTCGGCGCGCGTCAGGCTGCTTTGCACGGCGCGGCGCAAATAGGTTTGCGGCAAGCCGGCCACCGTGGGATACACCGGCGTCAGGCTGGCCGGCAACTCGCCGCCGGCCAGCTTGAAGCTGGGGTGCACCATTTCGCGCGCCAAAAAACCGCCGCGCAACTCGCCGCGCACACGCACGCGCGCGCCCACGGCAAGGGTTTTCTGGTGCGCCGGGTAAAAATTGAGAAAGCGCAGCACGCAGCTGTCGCTGCCGTCGTCCACTTTCACGCGCAGTTGCCGGCGCGGCTTGAAAGTCACCTCGCAGTGCGTCACCTCGGCTTCGATCTGCACCACGTCGCCGTCACGCGCATCGGCCAGCCGGGTGATGCGGGTTTCGTCCTCGTAGCGCAGCGGCAGGTGCAGCGCCAGGTCGATAGGCCGCGACAGCCCCAGCTTGTCGAGCAGTTTTTGCGCCTGCGATTTTTCCGCCGGCTTGGGCTTGGGGCCGGGGGGCGCGTTGGGCAGGACGGCGGGCATGCGTTGATTGTGCCTTTGCGGGCGCGGCTGCCGCCGTGCCAAAATCGTGGCGCAACCTATTTTTATCTTCACCTTGGAACGGGCCCGTCCGGCCCTCAAGCGCATGACATTGCCCTCTGCCCCTGAGCCTCAGCGCGTTTTCACGCTGGCTGATTTTGACTTTCACCTGCCCCCCGAACTGATCGCCCAGCACCCGCCCGCTGAGCGCAGCGGCTCGCGCCTGCTAGACGGCAGGCAGGCCAAGCCTGCAGACCGCCACTTTGCCGAGCTGGCCGACTTGCTCAAGCCCGGCGACCTGCTGGTGTTCAACGACACGCAGGTGGTCAAGGCCAGGTTGTATGGCCAGAAAACCAGCGGCGGGCGGCTTGAGCTGCTGATCGAGCGGGTGCTGGAGAGCGGCCAGGGCCTTGAAGTGGCCGCGCACATGAAGGTCAGCAAAAAACCGCTGCCTGGCGCGGTCTTGCAGATGGACGGCGGCTTCACCGCCACGCTGATCGGACGCTGGCCGAATGCCGACGGCCCGCTCTACCACTTCACCCTGAGCGACGACCCCTACGCGCTGATGGCTGCGCACGGCCATGTGCCGCTGCCGCCTTACATCACGCACGCCGACTCGGCCGAGGACGAAGCGCGTTACCAGACTGTCTTTGCCAAACACCCCGGCGCCGTGGCCGCACCGACCGCAGCGCTGCACTTTGATGAGGCCATGCTGGCGCGCCTGACGGCCCACGGCGTGGCGCAGGCCAGCGTCACACTGCACGTGGGCGCCGGCACCTTTCAGCCGGTCAAAACCGAGATTGTGAGCGAGCATGTGATGCATTTCGAGCGCTTCGAGGTGCCGCCGGCCACCTTGCGGGCGATTGCCGACTGCCGCGCCCGCGGCGGACGCGTGGTGGCTGTGGGCACCACCACCGTGCGGGCGCTGGAGTCACAGGCGCACTTTGGCGACGACTGCCGCGACACCAACATCTTCATCACGCCGGGCTTCGAGTTTCGGGTGGTGGACTTGCTGCTAACCAACTTTCATTTGCCCAAAAGCACCTTGATGATGTTGGTCAGCGCCTTCGCGGGCCATGCGCACATCATGGCGCTGTACGAACACGCGATTGCCGAACGCTATCGTTTTTTCAGCTACGGCGACGCGATGCTGCTGGCGCTGGCTCCCGCGCAGAAACGCAGTTCAAGCTGAGCAACCATGCGTGCCGGCCAATCCGTCTTTGTGCATGCGCGCCATGGAGGCCGGCACCCGGGATAAGACGCCGGCGTTTTTCCGCAAAAATCTGGTCTGAACCGCTAGCCTCGCCCGGCGCCAGGCTCAGGCGCCGGGTTTGGGCTGGTAGAGCACGCCGTCCATCCCCTGGTAGTCCGCATCCTGCGTCCAGAAGGTGGCATCAAACTCCCGCGCCATGGCGTACATCGCCGCGTCGGCCATGGCCAGTTTGTGGCGCGCTGCGATGTGGGCAGCGGCAACCGCGCGCGCGTCGGTGAAATCGAGCACCCGGCCCAGTCGCATCACGTCCAGGCAGCTTTTCACCAGGTCGGCGGGCAGGCTGCGGCTGAGCACCCGGTGCACTTCAAAAAGTGAAATGGTGGGCACCAGCAGATGGTTGCGGTCTTCGATAACGGGTTTGAACACGGGGCCGTTGGCACCGGCCCGAAAGAACTCGATCCAACCGGAAGAATCGACGACGTTCATTCAAAACTCCCGGTCCGGCTCTTTCTCGGGTTCAATGTCGCCCAGGTCGTAGCCTTTGAGCATGCCGTAATAGGTGCTCATGGGCAGTTCCGGTTTGATCACCAACTCGTTGCCGCGCAGTTCAAAATGGATGTGCGAGCCCGCCGTGATGCCCAGCTTGGCGCGCATTGCCGCAGGTAGCGTGACCTGGCCCTTACTGGATACGATGGCTTCTACTTCAGCAATGCCTGACATACAAAACCTCCAAACTTTCAAAAAGTAAAGAAATTATAAAGTAAAGCGCTTCAAAATGTAAGTTTCCTTGAAAAAGTAAAATCCGTCCATGCTGAAATTTGACCTGCTCCAATCCGATCCCGCCTCTGCCGACGGCAGCTACCTGGGCAGCCATGCCCGCCGGGGCCGCCTGACGCTGAACCACGGCGTGGTGGAGACACCGATTTTCATGCCCGTGGGCACGTACGGCACGGTCAAGGGCGTGATGCCGCAGTCGCTGCACGAGATGGGCGCGCAAATCATTTTGGGCAACACCTTTCATTTGTGGATGCGCCCGGGCCTGGACGTGATGCAGCAGTTCGGCGGACTGCACCGCTTTGAGAGCTGGAACAAACCCATCCTCACCGACAGCGGCGGCTTTCAGGTCTGGTCGCTCGGTGAGATGCGCAAGATTTCTGAAGAAGGCGTGAAGTTCGCCTCCCCGGTCAACGGTGACAAATTATTTTTGACGCCCGAGATCTCTATGCAGATCCAGACTGTTCTTAATAGCGACATCGTCATGCAGTTTGACGAATGCACGCCCTACGACACCAAGGGCCACATCACCACCGAAAGCGAAGCGCGCCAGTCGATGGAGCTGAGCCTGCGCTGGGCCAGCCGTTGCGTCAGCGAATTCGGCCGGCTCGACAACCCGAATGCGCTGTTCGGCATCGTGCAGGGCGGCATGTTTGAGAACCTGCGGCAGGAGTCGCTGGACGCGCTGGTCGAGCTGGATTTGCCCGGTTACGCCATCGGCGGCGTCAGCGTTGGCGAGCCCAAGGAAGAAATGCAGCGCATCATGGCGCACACGCCGCACCGTCTGCCGGCCGACAAGCCGCGCTACCTGATGGGCGTGGGCACACCGGAAGACTTGGTCGAGGGCGTGGGTGCCGGGGTGGACATGTTTGACTGCGTGATGCCGACTCGCAATGCACGCAACGGCCACATGTTCACGCGCTTTGGTGATTTGAAAATCCGCAACGCCCGCTACAAAGCAGACGAGCAGCCGGTAGATGCCACCTGCAGCTGCTACACCTGCCGGCAATTTTCACGCGCTTACCTGCACCACCTGGACCGCTGCGGCGAAATGCTGAGCCCCATGCTCAATAGCATCCACAACCTGCACTATTACTTGAATCTGATGAGCGAAGTGCGCGCCGCACTCGATACCGGCAACTTCGGTGACTTCGTGCTGCAGTTCCACCTGGACAGGCAGCGCGGCATCTGACGAAAAAAAGCCCCGGCACCCGGGGCTTTTTGCGAGCTAGCAGGCCAGCGCTTAGCTGGCCACCGGGGTCGTAACGCCGGCGGCCGCCATGCCCCGGCTGAGCTCTTTGCGGTAACGATTGAGTTCTTGCACAGTCTTGAAACTCTGCTCCATCAGCAAGCTCATGTTGTGCAGGATGCGCTCGACAACTTTGCTTTCCCAGACGGCGTCAAACTTGATCTGAGTGTCCAGCCAATGCTCCAGCCACAGCGGGTCGGGCAGGCGCGATTGGACGGTATCTCTGGGAAACAAAGCCTTGTTCACATGCAGATTGGTCGGGTGCAGGGCTTGTGCGGTACGGCGGGCGCTGGCCATCAACACGCCGACCTTGCTGAAGGCGGCCAAGGCCTCATCGCCGAATTTGTGGATCGCACGCTTCATGTAACGCAGGTAGGCGCCGCCGTGGCGCGCTTCGTCCTGGCTGAGCTGGGTGTAGATTTGCTTGATGACGGGCTCGCTGTGCCATTCGCTGGCGCGGCGGTACCAGTGGTTCAGCCGGATCTCGCCGCAAAAATGCAGCATCAGGGTTTCCAGCGCGGGCGCGGGCTCGAACTCGAAGCGCACTTCATGCAGCTCGGCCTCGGTGGGCACCAGATCGGGCCGAAAGCGCCGCAGGTACTCCATCAACACCAGCGAATGTTTTTGCTCTTCAAAAAACCAGATCGACATGAAGGCCGAAAAATCGCTGTCATCTCGGTTATCGCGCAAAAACATCTCGGTGGCCGGCAAGGCGGCCCACTCGGTGATGGCGTTCATCTTGATCGTTTGCGCCTGCTCTTCGGAGAGTTTGGACGCGTCAAAGCTGGCCCAGGGAATATCCTTGTCCATGTCCCAGCGGACGGCTTCGAGTTGTTTAAACAATTCCGGGTAAAGCATCTGATTTCCTCATGCAGCAGGTGAATGCTTACTCATTTTAAGCTTTGAAGACGGCGGTTGTGGCCAGGCCGGGGCATGCCCGTTCCGGCTTGACGGCCTTTAGAAGCCTGTAGTCCGTGCCATCCTACCAAAGCGCTTTATAGTGAGCCAAATGTGTTTTTTAATGCTGCGCTGCGGCGTCAACCTGAGTGTCAATATGCTGCCCAATGATTTTTTTACACGCCGCGTCCACATCCTTTCCTTTTTGTTAAGCGTCCTGCTTGCGATGACTTTGGCCGGCAAGGCCAGCGCGCAAAGCAGCCCCCAGGGCCAGCTCGCCTGCCCGGCCATGCTGCAGCACACTTTTTTGCGATTGCAAGATGAAAAGCCCCAGGAACTCTGCCAGTACGCCGGCAAGGTGCTGCTGGTGGTCAACACGGCCAGTTTTTGCGGTTTCACTTCTCAGTACGAAGGCTTGGAGGCCTTGTCAACCAAATACAAAGACCGCGGCTTGGTCGTTTTGGGCTTCCCTTCGAATGATTTTTCCCAGGAAAAAGGCAGCAACAAGGAAATTGCCGACTTTTGCGAGAACACCTTCAACGTGAAATTTCCCATGTTCGTCAAGTCACGAGTCTCCGGCAGCGGCGCCAACCCGCTGTTCAAGCAATTGGCCACGGCCAGCAGCACCCCGGCCCGCTGGAATTTCTACAAGTACATCGTCAGCCGTGATGGCAGCAAGGTCAGCGGCTTCAATTCCACCGTAGACCCCAAGGACCCGCGCTTCATCAAAGCCCTGGAAAGCATGCTCGCAGCGAAATAAAACTCATCAGTCATAATCTTACTGAGTGGTTCACCACCCACGTCGCTCAGGCCCGCCAGGCTCCCACCTGCCATCGCAATTTTTCACACAGCCACAGAGCCGGACAGACATGACGCACTCCAGTCATCCCGCCCCTAGCGCCAACAGGCTGCGGATCGCCATCGTCGGTTCCGGCATTTCCGGTTTGGCGGCAGCTCACCGGCTGGCCGGCGCAGCCGAAGTCACCTTGTTTGAGGCCGGCGACTACTTTGGCGGGCATACCCACACAGTGGATGTCAGCTTGCCCGGCGCTGCCGGTGCGGTGACCCATGGCGTCGACACCGGTTTTCTGGTTTTCAACGAGCGCACCTACCCGAACCTGATTAAGCTGTTCAAGGAACTCGGTGTGACCACCGCCAAGTCGGAGATGTCGTTTTCCGTCAAAGTACCGGCGACCGGCAGCAAATCGGGAATGGAGTGGAGCGGCTCCAGCCTGAACAGCGTGTTTGCGCAAAGGGGCAATTTGCTGAACTGGCGCTTTTGGCGCATGTTGCGCGACATCCTGCGCTTTAACCGCCGCACCTCGGCGCTGGCCAAATCCGGCGCAGAAGCGGCCATGCTGCAACCCTTGTCTGAATTTTTGTTGCAGGAAAAATTGTCTGACGAGTTTAGGGACTGGTATTTTTTGCCCATGATGGGCTGTATCTGGTCTTGCCCGACCGATCAGATGCTGCAGTTTCCAGTGGCCACCATGATCCGCTTTTGCCACAACCATGGCCTGATCCAGGTGGCCAATCGGCCGCAGTGGTGGACCGTGACAGGTGGGGCACGCCACTATGTCGACAAAATCATTGCCGGTATTGCAGACAAGCGCCTGGCCACGCCCGTGCAAACCATTGAGCGACATGCGGGCGGCGTTCGCATCACCAGCGGCGCAGGCGCTGAACGCCGGACTGAAGACTTCGACAAAGTGATTTTGGCCACCCACAGCGACCAGGCGCTGGCCCTGCTGGCGCAGCCCAGCGCGGCCGAACAGGCGCTGCTGGGTGCAGTGGCTTACCAAGCCAACCGCGCCGTGCTGCACACCGACACCTCGGTGCTGCCAACGCGCCCCCTGGCCTGGGCCGCCTGGAACTACGAACGCGCAAGCGACAGCGGTCGCGAGTGCACGCAGGTTTGTCTGCATTACCTGCTGAATTTGCTGCAACCGTTGCCCTTTCAACAACCGGTGGTGGTTTCCTTGAACCCGGTCACAC
>CANIDW010000038.1 GCA_947466165.1 Comamonadaceae bacterium
CGCCCACAGACCGCGTGCTCAGCGTCAATGCCCAGGCCCAAGCGGCGCTGCAGGCCTACAGCTGGCCCGGCAATGTGCGCGAACTTGAAAACGTGGTGCTGCGTGCGCTGGTGATGTGCTCAGACAACATGATCACCCTCGAGCACCTGATGTTTGACGAAGCCCCGACACCCGCACCGCACTGGGTCGAAGGCGCAACGCCTGCTCCAGTGCATCCGGCCGCCACGGCCACGCCAGAGCGGCTGTTTGCAGCGCCCCTGCCGGAGCCGGCGCCCGCTGGCGCGTTTTGGCCAGCCGCAGCGCCTGCCGCCGGCCAGAACACCGAAGACGGCGCCAGCTTGCAGGAAGCCGTCAAATCCAATGAACACCAACTGATCATGGCCGCCATCCAGACCACTTTCAGCCGCATGGAAGCTGCGCACAAGCTGGGCATCAGCCCGCGTACTTTGCGCTACAAGCTCGCCAAACTCAAGGTCAACAGCCCGGGCGCCGGTATGGCCCTGGCCAATGACTGACCGCGTTTTAACCAGACTGAACACAAGAGACACACCATGATTGAAAAAGCCACATCCAGCGCCAACATCCAGTCCATGCTGCAGACCCTGCGCGCTCACCAGAGCCAGGCGGCCGGCGGTGTTGCAGGACTGGGCAGCGACGGCCCCGAAAAAACAGGCTTCTCCGACGCCGTGAAGTCCTTGTTCAACCAGGTCAATGAATCGCAGCAAAGTTCGCGCAACCAAATTGACGCTTACGAGCGCGGCGAAGACATTCCCCTGACCGACGTGGTGCTGGGCATGCAAAAGTCATCACTGTCGTTTGAAGCCACCTTGCAGGTGCGCAACAAAGTGCTCAGGGCGTATGAAGACATCATCAACATGCCGGTTTGAGACCTGCCTGAAAGACATTGACCATGGCTACTAGTTCAACTGCAACCCTTGCGCCCGGCGCTTTTGGCCCGGGTGGAGCCTCTTCCGGTTCACTGCCTGCCGTCAGCGGCACGGGCGGCGCTGTGCGCGCCAACCCGGGCGACGCCGGCAACGCTGCCGCTGGTACGGGCGGTGCGCTGATAACCATCGCCAGCCCGATGCAATCGATACGCCAGGTGCTGGACCAGCCGGCGCTCAAGAAAATACTGCCATTCCTTTTATTGGCCTTGATGCTGCTGCTGTTTGTGGCGGTGTATTCAGCTGTGAACACCCCCAATTACCGCTCTATTGCTGCCGGTATGACCGAATCCGACCAGCAGGCGGCCTTTGATGCTTTGAAAGCGGGCGATTTCAAGCCGGTGCTGGACACTGGCAACGGGCAGATCACCGTGCCGGCCAAGCGTTACCACGAGGCCCGCATATTCCTGGCTTCCAAGGGTTTGCCCAAGACGGGCCAGGTGGGTCTGGACTCGCTCAAAGACCAGTCTTCCATGACCACCAGCCAGTTCATGGAGCAGGTGCGTTACACCGCGGCCATCGAGCAGGAACTGGTGCGCAGTATTTTGCAAATTGACTCTATTTCTGCAGCCCGCGTGCACCTGGCGCTGGCCAAGCAATCGGCATTTGTGCGCGACCGCACACCGCCCAAAGCCTCTGTGGTGGTGACACCCCAGCCTGGCCGCACCATGACGCCCACGCAAGTGCAGGCCGTGGTGCATCTGGTAGCTTCCAGCGTGCCGTTGCTGACCCCCGACAATGTGTCGGTGGTGGACAACATGGGCAAACTGATCACCGATTCGTCGAATGACGCAGCGCTTGGCCTGACCGCCGCGCAGACCCAGCACAAACAAAAAATGGAAGAGATGTACCGTCAGCGTATCAACCAGATCCTGATGCCGATCGCTGGCGGGTCCAATGTGACCTCGCAGGTTAATTTGTCGCTGGACTTCAGCCAGACTGAAGTGACCACCGAAGACTATGACACCCGTGAAAAAGGTCCGAAAACACGTTCTGAGGTGCTCAGCGAAGACCGCAGCACCCTCAAAGATGCGGGTGGCGTACCGGGCGCACTGTCCAACACACCGCCTGTGGCGCCTTCGGCCACACCGGCCACGGCAGCCGGTGCCCCCAAGACCAGTGATGAGCGCAACAACGTCACCGCCCGCAGCACCCGCAACTATGAGTTAGACCGTTCGGTGCGCCACGTCAAGAGCGCCACCGGCACAGTGGAGCGTTTGAGTGTGGCGGTGGTGATCAAAGAGCGTGCTCCGCTTGTGCAGCCCAAAGACGACAAAGGCGTTGCGCCTGAGCCCCAGCCTAACCCGTACAAGCCTGAAGAAATTGAGCGCATGCAAAGCCTGGTGCGCAGCGTGGTGGGTTTCAATGAAGCCCGTGGTGACGTGATCACTGTGATCCCCGCCCGTTTTGAGCCTGAACCCGTGATTGACCTGAGCGTGGTCTGGTACAAAGATGAAGCCATCATGGACCAGATCAAGAGCGGCGTGCTCGGCCTGGTGTTCGTGATCTTCTTGCTGTTGGTGGTAAGACCTGCTGTGATGCACATGCTGGGACGCGAACAAGCCGAAAAAGACGCTGCTGCCGCCCTGGCGCTGGGCAAAGCCATGCCACTGGGCGATGGCGAGCTGAGCCCGGAAGATATGAATGCCATCCAGCTGGGCGAGGGCGAGACCCTGGAACAGCTCAAAGCCAAGCTCAAACCGAAAAAGTCAAACATTTCGATGGAGATGCTCGACACTGCCAACTCCTACGACGACAAAGTGGCTTTGGTGCGCATGATCGTGGCCGAAGATTCCGCCCGCGTTGCCAGTGTGCTGAAAAACATGATCAAGGCCGGCTAAGGCTGACAAGGACTACAAAATGGCCGAAAAAGAAGACACCAAGCAACTCACCGCTGAAGAAATTGAAGCGGCAGAGAGACTGCAAAAAGAACTCAGTGAGATGTCCGGCACCAAACGTGCCGCCGTCCTGATGCTGCTGCTCGGTGAGCAGCAGGCCGCTGAGATCATCCGGTTTTTGAACCCCAAAGAAGTTCAAGCGCTCGGTGGCGCCATGGTGTCTGTGGCCGACTTGTCGCAAGAGGCGGTGAATTCCGTTCTGGACGAATTTGTCACCACCATCAAAAAGCAAACCAGCTTGGGCCTGGGCACCACCGATTACGTGGAAAAAGTACTCAAGCGTGCGCTGGGCGACGACAAGGCAGCCTCGGTGCTGGGCCGTATCTTGCCGGGCCAGAGCAGCAAGGGACTGGATATTTTGAGCTGGATGGATGCCCGCTCGATTGCCGAGATGATTCGCGGCGAACACCCTCAGGTCAGCGCCATTATTTTGTCGGTGCTCGAAAACTCTGTGGCTGCCGACGTGTTAGCTTACCTGCCGCAGGAAAGCCGCGCGGAAATTATTCAGCGCGTGGCCAGCCTGGAGGTAGTTCAGCCTTCTGCGATGGAAGAGCTGGAAGCCATCATGAAGAAACAGTTCTCCAACAATTCGTCGGCACAGTCCTCGAGTTTTGGTGGTATCAAGGCTGCGGCCAAGATCATGAACTTCACCAAGACCGCTTTGGAAGCCTCGGTCATGGGCAGCCTGGCTGAGATTGACGCCGACTTGATGCAAAAAATTCAAGACAATATGTTCACCTTCGACAACCTGGTGAGCGTAGACAACCGCGGCATACAGGTACTGATGCGCAATGTCGAGCCCGACTTGCTGATGATTGCCTTGAAGGGTGGCAGCGAAGAGGTCAAAGACAAGTTCTTCGGAAATATGTCTGAGCGTGCGCGGGGTATGTTCCGCGATGACATGGAGGCCAAAGGCCCGCTGCGTATTGCCGACGTAGAGGAAGCTCAAAAAACCATCATGCGCATAGCCCGTAAGCTGTCGGATGCCGGTGACCTGGTGCTGGGTGGAGGCGATGACTTTGTCTGACCTTGCTGCATTGCGTGCGCCGCGTGAGCGCACTGCGCGCGTTTGGCAGGCTTTAGACCTTTTACAGTCTGGCAGCGGCAGCAGCGCCTTTGTGCGCAAGTCCTGGTCGGACGCGCCCAAGCAGTCCTTTGCCACCCAAGTGATCAAGACCTGGTCACCACCCGGCCAGGAGGGTGACTTGGACGCCCAAGCCCTTGACGGGCTGAGCGATGAAGATTTATTGGCTGATGCGGCACTCTCGGCAGACGACGCTGCTGCCGCCATATTGGCGCTGACTGAAGAAGCCCTGGAGACTGAACGCCAGGGCGCTTACGACAAAGGCCTGGAAGAAGGCCGTCGCCAGGTGCGTGAAGAATGGAATACCGAAAAGAACAAAACCCGTTCGACCAGTGAATCCATCATGGTCGAGCTGGACGCTGCGGTGCGCCGCGTCATTGACACGCCGGACAAACTCTACGAACCCATCAAACGCCTGGCCTTGCATTTGGCTGAGCAATTGGTGCTGGCAGAGTTGACGGTGTCCTCGCAAGCCATTGAACGGTTGGTGCGCCGCTGTGTGGATGAGCTGGCGCCGCAGCGGCTGGCGCCCATCACCGTTGAGCTCAATGCGGCTGATCTGGCCGTGCTGCAAGCCATGCCGGTCGCAAGCCCGGCGGCAAACAACGTGAGCGGCGGCAACACCAGCGACAACAACACATCGACCAAGCCGGAAGGCGCGCCTGCCAAACCAACGGCTCCGCAATGGCCCTGGCATTTGCAGGCCAGTGAGGACCTGTTGCCCGGCAGCGTACGCGCCAGCGCCAGCGATGCCGTGGTCAGCGACTTGATTGAACACCGGCTGGAAGTGCTGGCCCGCGGTTTGTTATTGGACAGCACGCGCGGCATGGCCCAGTCGGCCTTTCAGCCCTCACGCATGGCTGCACGCATGTCGGGTGAGCGCGAAGTGGTGGACGCGCAGCCGCGCATGTCACCCGCACCTGCACCGACACGTTCATTTGCCGCACCGATGCCGCAAGATCTGCAAGATATTGACATCAGGGCTGCTGATGACCAAGCCGATGAGCTGGCGCCAAGTGCCACCGGGTCTGAGACGCCTGAGACTTTTGACGGGCTGGACCTCTCCGCCATGGATTTGCCCGACCTCAACCTGGACGGGCTGGACGCGCAGGCCGACTGGAAAAACCCGGCGCCGGATTCTGAGCTGGACGCCGGTCCATTGAATGATTCAAACCCTGATGCGGACACGCGTGATGTCTGATTTTGCACAAGAAGTGCAGCGCAACATGGCGCAGATTCGAGGGCCACGACCGGAGCGCTCCGGCACGCTGGTGCGGCTGGTGGGTATGCGGCTTGAGGCGCGCGGCATCATGGCGCCCATCGGCACCTGTTGCGAAATCATTGGCGAGGGCGGTCAACGCATCGAAGCCGAGATTGTGGGCTTTAGCGACAAAACCCTTTACCTCATGCCCTTTACCGAACCCACAGGCATAGGCCCGGGATCGCTGGTACGGGCACTGCCCGACACCGGCTTTGCCACCTTGGGGCCTGAACTGCTGGGCCGCGTGATTGACGGACGGGGTGACCCCCTGGACGGCAAACCCAAACCGCAAGGCGCAACGCGTTTGAGTCTGCATGGCCTGCCCATCAACCCCATGGAGCGCGGACAGATTGACCGTGTGCTGGACGTCGGCGTCAAAGCCATCAACGGCTTGCTCACACTGGGTCGCGGCCAGCGCATTGGTCTGGTGGCCGGCTCCGGCGTGGGTAAAAGTGTGCTTTTGGGTATGTTGACCCGCTTCACCAAAGCCGATGTGGTGGTGATTGGTCTGGTGGGTGAGCGGGGCCGCGAAGTGCAGGCATTTATCCGCGAGTCGCTGGGCGAAGAGGGCCTGGCCAAGTCGGTGGTGGTGGCTGCGCCTGCCAATGTGTCGCCGGTGCTGCGCCTCAAAGCCGCTCACATGACGCACCTGATTGCCGAGTACTTTCGCGACCAGGGCAAAGATGTATTGATGCTGGTCGACAGCCTGACCCGCGTGGCCCATGCCCAGCGCGAGATCGGTTTGGCGATTGGCGAGCCGCCAACGGCCAAGGGCTACCCGCCTTCGGTGTTTGCGCTGCTGCCTAATTTGATTGAACGCGCCGGTGTGGGGCGCAACGGCCACGGCTCCATCACGGCCATTTACACCGTGCTGGCCGAGGGCGACGACGCCAACGACCCGATTGTGGATATTGCCCGCGCTTCGCTGGACGGGCAGGTGATGCTCTCGCGCAAGCTGGCCGATGCGGCGCACTACCCGGCGATTGATTTGACCGGCTCTATTTCCCGTTTGTCGCAAACCTTGCTCAGCCCGGAAGACATGAAGCTGGCCAACCGCTTCAGACGGCTGTGGTCGCTGTACCAGCAAAACGTGGACTTGATTCAGGTCGGCGCTTACGAGGCCGGCTCCAACCCCGAGGTGGACGAAGCCATTCGCTTGCGCGCCGCCATGGAAACTTTTTTAAGGCAAGACATGCACATTGGCGAAGTTGAGGTGAGCACCCGCGAGGGCTTGCGCCAGCTGTTCAGCGAATGATGTGTCTTGTTTGAATGACTTATTGACCTTTTGACCGGAGCCAAACCATGAATGCACCCAGAGCTTGTTGGACTGTTCTGGCCCAGAAAGCGCAAGACCAGGTCAGCCTGGTTCAGGCTGAAATGGCGCAGGGCAGGGCACGTTTGCTGTCTTTGCAGGCCAGCCGTGAGCGGCTGCAAAAGCTGTACGAGGACTACCAAAAACCAGCCGTCGGCTCGGACGCCAGCGGCGGTATGCAGGAAACCATGAACCAGCGGCAGTTCAGCTCGCAGCTGCTCACGCTGATGGAACGTGTGCAGCAAGACCTGGCGCAAACTGAATCGGCCTTGACGCAATGCCGTGTGCGCTTGAACGAAGCCGAGCGCGAGCGTTTGAAAATGCAGTCGCTGGTGGACCAGGACTTGCTGGCCTTCAATGCCCACGCCAAGCGCCGCGAACAGCGGCAGATGGACGATTTAGGCGTTTTGCAGTTTAATTTTCAGTCCCGTTGAGATGAACCCATCGGGCGGCTTGCTGTGGCACTTTCGGGCCTGGCGCTCAAGGGCCTTGTGGTCGCCTACCTGCGTGCAATTGGCTGCGTGGCTGGCACAGTTGCAGCCCAAGTCCAAACAACTCATTTTGCTTGGCCCCAGTGCCGGCTGGATGCTGCCTTCGGCCTGGCTGCTGCGCTTTGACTACATTCACGCGATTGACCTGGACCCGCTGGCGCCCCGGCTGTTTGCCCGGCGCCACGGCGCTGCCCTGAAGGCTGGCGGCGTGCACTGGCAATACCAAAGCGCAGACGCGCTGAGCGAGTTGCCCCGTCTTTTGCAAACCTATCCCCATGCCTGTGTGTTTTTTGACAATGTGCTGGGGCAATTGCGCTTTCATGCGCCCAGGGGGCAGGACCCGCAGCAGTTTGCCGCACCACATTTAACGCAAATCAGGCGCCAGTTGCAGGGCCGTGAATGGGGCAGTGTGCATGATCTGCTGTCTGGCCCCGCCCAAGGGCTGGCGCCCGGCCAGGACTTTCCGCTTGCATGCGAGGCGATAGCTGCTGAGATCCGGCCACCAGCGGCCGACACGCAGCCCGACACCGCCTGGCTGGCAGCTGCCCGCCCGCATGGCCAGTGGTTAGACCACCTCACTGACGCTGTGTTTCCACCTTCTACCCCTTTGCAGAACATGGCCTGGGCCTTCAAGCCGCGTTACTGGCACTGGTTACAGGCCGGCTGGGTAGGGCCGGGCCGGACCTGAGGGCCCTGGGCCGATTTTGCTGACCTCAAGCATTGGATAATGTTGTGAAGCAGGAAAATTGCTGCGCCAGCCGACGCTCAGAGCCTTTGACGGCCTCAAGTTTGCTGTGCTGCGGCCGATTTCTTAGCTGATAGCCTCTGATTAACGTGTGCGCACGGGTGAGGGGCGGACGAAACTATCAACAGCGGGCAGCTTTTCGGGCTGGCTTTGCAGGACTGACCGATGAAAAGAATTCTGGCTGAGGTGTTGCTCGTATTGGCGCTGGTTGGTGCGGCTTTTTTTGGCTGGACCAATTGGAAGAGCAACTCGGCCAACGGGGGTCAGGTTGCCGAACTGACAACCCAGGTTGAGGAGTCCGGTAAAAAACTCAAAGCTGCTGAAGAGGCTTTGGCGGAAGCTTTGGCTGTGAATGCCAAAGAAATCGATCCGCTCAAAACCAAGTCCCTGGAGCTCGATGCTGTTCGCACAGCCATGTCGAGTGGCGAAACACTCAAAGACCTGGAAGCCGCCTACAAAAAAGAAAAATCGCTCTCCCCGGATCGACAGGTAGGCCTGGGCGCGATCCGTCTGCTGACCAAAGGCAGCAAGGACCCGGCCACCGTCGAGGCCTTTAAAAAGGCCCTGGAAAGCGCCGACTGGTCGGGCCGTAAACAAGTTATTTGCGCTGCCCAGAATGCGCTTGCAGCAGCGGGCGAAAAAGTCAGTGTTTTGTCGGAGTGCGAAGGTTCCGGCCAGCCGGCTGAAAAAGGGCCGGCCGCTAAATCGGGCGGGCACAGCAGCAAAGCAGGTGAGGACAAGCATGCCGTGCACTGGGGCTACGAAGGCGCGATGGGCCCTGAATCCTGGGGCAATGAGTTTCCGACCTGCGGCCGGGGCAAGGCGCAGGCACCGCTGAACATCAAAGGCCCGTTTGAAAAGGCCTTGTTCAGTGTGGCGCCTGACTACAAGAACGGACCGCTGAAAATCATCAACAATGGCCACACCATCCAGGTCAACGTGCCACCGGGCAGCAAACTGCGCATTGACAGCCAGCCGTTTGAGTTGTTGCAGTTCCACTTTCACCGCCCCAGCGAAGAGCAGATCAACGGCAAACCCTCGGCCATGGTGGTTCACTTTGTCCACAAAAACAGCGAAGGCCGCCTGGCCGTGCTGGGTGTGCTGCTCAAAGAGGGCAATGAAAACCCCGGTATCAAAGCGCTCTGGACCCATGCGCCGGCCAAAGAGGGCCCTGAAGTCACACCCGAAGGCGTGATGTTCAACCCGGCCAATCTGCTGCCGCGTGAGTACGAGTTCTACAGCTACGAAGGCTCCTTGACCACCCCGCCCTGTACCGAAGGCGTGCGGTTTTTTATTCTGAAATCGCTGGTGAATATTTCCAGAGAACAGGTTGAAGCTTTCCCGTTTAAAAAGAACGCACGCCCTGTCCAGCCCCAGAACGGACGGGCCATAGCAGGCTAAAACCGAAGGGATGGATCCCCGCGTTCGCGAGGATGACGGCTAACTGTCGTCATTCCTGCGAAGGCAGGAATCCATCCCCGCTTTCGCTATGACCGCTTGCCTCGAATCAGGCCGTCGCTGTCTCTATCTGGTCGGTGATTTCCAGCCAGCGTTCTTCCAGCGTTTGCAGCTCGGCGTC
>CANIDW010000039.1 GCA_947466165.1 Comamonadaceae bacterium
CGTGTGCATCAGCATGAAGCAACCGGTGCCGTAGGTGTTTTTCGCCATGCCGGCTGAAAAGCAGGCCTGGCCGAAAAGCGCACTTTGCTGGTCGCCCGCGATGCCGCCAATCGGCACGGCCGAACCCAGCAGTTCGGGCACAGTCTGCCCGTATTGCGCACTCGAAGGCAGCACGGCCGGCATCAGGCTGGGCGGAATGTCCAGCAGTGTCATCAGCTCGGCGTCCCAGGTGTTGCTGTGCACGTTAAAGAGCATGGTGCGCGAAGCGTTGCTCACGTCGGTGGCGTGAACGGCGCCACCCGTGAGCTGCCACAGGAGCCAACTGTCGATGGTGCCGAAAGCCAGTTCGCCGCGCTCGGCTTGTTGCCGCGCCCCTGGCACGTTATCGAGCAGCCATTTGAGTTTGCTGCCTGAAAAATAGGCGTCGATCAGCAAACCGGTTTTTTGCTGAATCAAGGCTGCCCGGCCGTCAGCGCGCAAGGCGGCGCACGTGCTTTCCGCCCGCCGGTCCTGCCAGACGATGGCGTGATGCACTGCTTGGCCTGTGCGGCGGTTCCACAGCACCGTGGTCTCGCGCTGGTTGGTAATGCCGATGGCGTGGATGTCACGCGCCTGCAGGCCGGCTTTGGCGAGAGCTTGGCGGGCTGTCGCCAGTTGGTCCCGCCAGATCACCATCGGGTCGTGCTCGACCCAGCCGGGCTTGGGGAAAATCTGCGGCAGCTCCTGCTGGGCCATGGCCACGATGCGGCCCTGGACATCAAACACGATGCTGCGCGAGCTGGAAGTGCCTTGGTCGAGTGCGAGCAGGTAAGTCATGGCGATGGCGGTTACAAAAAGCCTCAGCTTAGCGCGAAATTCACCGGCGCCAAGCAAGCCTGCCCGCGCGTGGAAAATAGGGGCATGACCCTCGCGCCAACCCCAACTTTGCCGCCCGCCCTGCCACTGACCTGCCTGCGGGCTGATTTGCTGGCGCGTTTGGCTGCACCTCACACTTATGACCTGGCTGTGATCGGTGGCGGCGCCACCGGTCTGGGTGTGGCACTGGAGGCTGCTGCACAGGGGCACTCGGTGGTCTTGTTGGAGTCTCACGACTTTGCCAAAGGCACATCCTCACGCGCCACGAAGCTGGTGCACGGCGGCGTGCGCTACCTGGCCCAAGGAAATTTATCGCTGGTGCGAGAAGCGCTGCATGAGCGGGCGGTACTGCTCAAAAACGCGCCGCACATCGCCCGGCCCTTGGCGTTTGTCATGCCTTCCTATCGATTTTGGGAAGCGCCTTTTTATGGCTTGGGCTTGAAGATCTACGACCTGCTGGCCGGTGCTGCCGGCTTGGGGCGTACGGAATTTTTGAGCCGTGCGCAAACACTTGACTTGATACCGGGCGCACAGCCGCAAGGCCTTAAAGGCGGCGTTAAATACTGGGACGGCCAGTTTGACGATGCGCGGTTGGCGCTGGCGCTGGCCAGAACGGCGGCGCTCAAGGGCGCGCTCCTGGTCAACTACTGCCCGGTCACGGGCTTGATTCACGAGGGCGGGCAACTGGCCGGGCTGCATGCACGCGACCAGGAAAGCGGACGGACTTTCGAGATCCGGGCGCGCTGCATCGTCAATGCAGCGGGTGTCTGGGTGGACCAGTTGCGTCAACTCGACGCCCAGGCGGCCGGCTCGACGGCCACGCCCATGGTGGCGCCCAGCCAGGGCGTGCATCTGGTGGTGGACCAGTGCTTCTGGCCTGGCGATAACGCCTTGCTGGTGCCCAAAACCCGAGACGGGCGGGTGTTGTTTGCCGTGCCCTGGCTGGGCAAGCTTATTTTGGGTACCACCGATACGCCGCGCGAGGACCTGGCCCGCGAACCTCAAGCCTTTCAAGAAGAGGTTGACTTTATATTGCGCGAATCAGCGCGCTATCTGCGCCGTGCCCCGCAGGTCGCTGACGTGCGCAGTGTGTGGGTCGGGCTGCGTCCCCTGGTGCGTCCGCTGCAATCGGGCGACGGCAGTACGCAGGGCTTGTCGCGGGAGCACACGGTTTTGGTCAGCCAGAGCGGCCTGGTCACTGTGACGGGCGGTAAATGGACAACCTACCGGGCGATGGCAGCGGATGTGCTGGCGCATTGTCAGCAAGCCGGCCGTTTGCCGGCCGGCGCGCCATCGCCAACGGCCAGCCTGCCATTGGTCGGCGCCCAGGCCGGCACGCACAGCCTGACCCAAGCCCCCGGCTTGCACAGCTACGGCAGCGAAGCCGCGTACGTGCAAAGTCTGCCCGGTGCAGATCGCTGGCTGTGCCCGGGCCTGTCGCAGGCCATGGTCCGGTTTGCCGCACGCCATGAATACGCCCGCACGGTCGAGGACGTGCTGGCCAGGCGATCGCGGCTGCTTTTTCTGGACGCCCGCCTGGCCGAATCCCTGGCGGACGACGTGGCTGGCGTTTTGCAGGAAGAAACGGGCGCAGACCCGGGTTTGGCGGAATTTCTGGCGATCAGCCGTCAATACCAGCGGCTGACCGCCTGAGGTCAGCGGCCGCACAAGCGGGCGACCGAGTGTTGCAAAAATGAAACAAAAGGCCGCCCTTGCCGGATGCCCCTGAATTTTTTAAAAGCCGGCGGCACCCCTCCGCCTTTTTGTTTGGCATAGAAAAAATTTCTACCCAGCCGTTGACGCAGGCTGAAAATGGGCTCATAATCGAGGGCTTCGCTTCAAAAAGGCGTGGACTTCTGCCCAGCGGAAGCAGTGCAAGTGGTTTGCATTGTGGACGACGGGCCCAAGACTGACTGGCTGACGGATGGGCTCAATTTAGTTTGAGCAAGCTTGAAACCGGTGCAAGTTGGGACTAATTTAAATGATTCAAACGCAATCCAAACTCGATGTTGCTGACAACACGGGTGCCAAATCCGTGATGTGCATCAAAGTGCTGGGCGGCTCCAAGCGCCGCTATGCCAGCGTAGGTGACGTCATCAAGGTGAGCATTAAAGAAGCCGCTCCACGTGGCCGCGTCAAAAAAGGCGAGGTTTACAGTGCCGTGGTCGTTCGCACCGCTAAGGGCATTCGCCGTGGCGATGGCTCTCTCGTCAAATTCGATGGCAACGCAGCAGTGTTGCTTAACGCCAAGCTGGAGCCTATCGGCACCCGCATCTTCGGACCAGTGACGCGCGAGCTGCGCACTGAGAAGTTCATGAAGATCGTGTCCCTGGCCCCAGAAGTTCTATAAGGACACGCCATGAACAAGATTCGCAAAGGCGACCAAGTCATCGTGATCGCAGGTCGCGACAAGGGTAAGCGTGGCGCTGTGGCGCAGCGCAAAGACGAAAGCTACCTGATGGTGGATGGGGTCAACATGGTGAAAAAACACGCCAAGCCCAACCCCCTCAAAGGTATTGCCGGTGGCATTGTTGAGAAAAACATGCCGATTCACCAGTCCAACGTGGCCATTTTCAATGCCGCCACGGGCAAGGCGGATCGCGTTGGTATCAAGTTGTTGGCTGACGGCAAAAAAGTGCGCGTCTTCAAGTCCAGCGGCGACGAAATTAAGGCTGCATAAACATGCCACGCTTGCAAGATCAATTCCGCGAAAAAATCGCACCTGCCCTGATTGAAAAATTCGGCTACTCGTCGCCGATGCAGGTTCCCCGCATCACCAAGATCACGCTCAACATGGGTGTGAGCGAGGCGGTTGCCGACAAAAAAGTCATGGACAACGCCGTGGGCGACATGACCAAAATCGCCGGCCAGAAGCCTGTGGTCACCAAGGCCAAGAAAGCCATCGCCGGTTTCAAAATCCGCGAAGACTTGCCTATCGGCTGCATGGTCACGCTGCGCGGCGTCAAGATGTATGAATTCCTCGACCGTTTCGTCACAGTGGCCCTGCCCCGTGTTCGTGACTTCCGTGGTATTTCCGGCCGGGCCTTTGACGGCCGCGGTAACTACAACATCGGCGTGAAAGAGCAGATTATTTTTCCTGAGATTGAGTACGACAAGGTCGACGCCTTGCGCGGTCTCAACATCAGCATCACCACGACGGCCAAGACCGATGAAGAGTGCAAGGCACTTCTCACCGCCTTCCGTTTTCCGTTCAAGAACTGAAGGCGCAAGAGATGGCAAAACAAGCTCTACTGCAACGTGAACTCAAGCGCGAAAAACTCGCGGCCAAGTTCGCCAAAAAATACGCAGAACTCAAGGCAACGTCCAACGACTTCAAGCGCACCGATGACGAGCGCGCGCTGGCCCGCCTTGAACTTCAAAAATTGCCCCGCAATGCCAACCCGACTCGCCAGCGCAACCGCTGCTCGATCACGGGTCGTCCGCGCGGTACGTTCCGTCAATTCGGCCTGGCTCGCGCCAAGATCCGTGAACTGGCTTTTGCAGGTGATATCCCCGGTATCACCAAGGCAAGCTGGTAAGCACTAGGAGAACCACAAATGAGCATGAGTGATCCTATCGCCGACATGTTGACGCGCATCCGCAATGCACAAATGGTTGAAAAAGCCGTTGTGCAGGTGCCGTCTTCCAAAGTCAAAGTCGCTATCGCCCAGGTCCTGAAAGATGAGGGCTACATTGATGGCTTCTCGGTCAAGGCCAACGACGGCAAGCCCCAACTTGAAATTGCCCTGAAGTACTACGCAGGCCGTCCCGTGATTGAGCGCATCGAGCGCGTCAGCCGCCCCGGTCTTCGTGTTTATAAAGGCCACGGTGCCATTCCTCAGGTCATGAACGGCTTGGGTGTGGCGATCGTCACCACACCGCAGGGCGTGATGACTGACCGCAAAGCGCGCGCAACCGGCATCGGTGGCGAAGTTCTTTGCTACGTGGCTTAACGGACATTAGGAGTAACAAAAATGTCTCGTGTAGCAAAAATGCCAGTCATCGTCCCAGCGGGCGTTGACGTTGTCTTCAAGGAAGACCACATCAATGTCAAGGGCGCACTCGGCACCCTGGCACAAGCCCAAAACGTCTTGGTGACCATCACCAACCAGGCCGGCAAGCTGAGCTTCGCTCCTGCCAATGATTCACGCGAAGCCAATGCCATGAGCGGCACCATGCGTCAACTTGTGAGCAACATGGTCACCGGTGTTACCAAGGGCTTTGAGAAAAAGCTCAACTTGGTTGGCGTGGGTTTCAAGGCTCAGGCGCAAGGCGCCAAGCTGAACCTGACGGTGGGCTACTCCCACCCTGTCGTTCTGGACATGCCGGCTGGCATCAAAGTCGAAACCCCGAGCCCGACGGAAGTCGTGATCAAAGGTTCTGACCGCCAGCGCGTTGGCCAGATCGCTGCTGAAGTTCGTGCGATTCGTCCACCCGAGCCTTACAAGGGCAAGGGCATCCGTTATTCGGATGAGAAGATCACGATCAAAGAAACCAAGAAGAAATAAGGAGCTGCATCATGTTGACCAAAAAAGAGCAGCGCCTTCGTCGTTCACGCCAGACTCGCATCCGCATTGCGACACAAGGTGTTGCGCGTCTGACGGTGAACCGCACCAATTTGCATATTTACGCCAGCGTCATCTCCGGCGACGGCTCCAAGATCCTGGCCGCTGCCTCCACGGCAGAAGTCGAAGTCCGCAAGGAAATCGGCGCGTCGGGCAAGGGCGGAAACGTTGCTGCTGCGCAGGCCATTGGCAAGCGCATTGCTCAAAAAGCAAAAGCAGCTGGTGTGGAAAAAGTAGCGTTTGACCGCGCTGGCTTCGCTTACCACGGCCGCGTCAAAGCGCTGGCCGAGGCTGCGCGTGAAGCCGGCCTGCAGTTCTAAGACTGGAATTAAGTATGGCTAAGTTTCAAGCTAAATCAAACAACGACGCTCCGGACGATGGTCTGAAGGAAAAGATGATCGCGGTCAACCGCGTCACCAAAGTCGTTAAGGGTGGTCGTATTCTGGGTTTCGCAGCACTGACCGTGGTCGGTGATGGCGAAGGCCGCGTCGGCATGGGCAAAGGCAAGTCGAAAGAAGTGCCGGCAGCTGTGCAAAAGGCCATGGAAGAGGCCCGTCGCAATATGACCAAGGTCTCGCTCAAGAACGGCACCATCCATCACAACGTGTTCGGCCACCACGGTGCTGCCAACGTCATGATGGCACCGGCCCCTAAGGGTACCGGCATCATCGCCGGCGGCCCGATGCGCGCTGTCTTTGAAGTCATGGGCATCACCGACATCGTGGCCAAGAGCCATGGTTCGAGCAACCCCTACAACATGGTGCGCGCCACGATGGACGCTCTGAACAAATCGACCACGGCTGGCGACATTGCTGCCAAGCGTGGCAAAACAGTCGAAGACATCTTCGGCTAAGGCGGAATGGTTATGACGACAGAAAACAAAATCAAGGTCCAACTGGTTAAAAGCCCGATTGGCACCAAGGAATCACACCGTGCCACGGTTCGTGGTTTGGGTTTGCGCGGCGTTAACAGCACCAGCGAACTCGAAGACACGCCCGCAGTGCGCGGCATGATCAACAAGATCAGTTATCTGGTCAAGATTCTGTAAGGACAGGTTCATCATGGAACTCAACGCAATCAAGCCCGCCGATGGCGCCAAGCATGCCAAGCGCCGTGTCGGTCGCGGCATCGGCTCCGGCCTCGGCAAAACCGCCGGTCGTGGTCACAAAGGTCAAAAGTCCCGTTCGGGCGGCTACCACAAGGTCGGTTTCGAGGGCGGCCAGATGCCTTTGCAGCGCCGCTTGCCCAAGCGCGGTTTCAAGTCGCACCAACTGCAGTTCAATGCAGAAGTGACTTTGACTTCGCTCGAAGTGCTCGGCCTGGCCGAAGTCGATGTGCTGGCGCTCAAGACAGCCGGTCTGGTGGGCCAGATGGCAAAGACCATCAAGGTTGTCAAGACCGGCGTGTTGACCAAAGCAGTCAAGCTCAACGGCATCGGCGCTACCGCCGGCGCCAAAGCAGCGATTGAAGCGGCTGGTGGTTCCGTCGCTTAATTGCGCGAACAGTCCAACTTAGCAGCCTCCCAACGGATTACGATCAGTGGCCACCAGCTCCGCCCAAATTGCAAAGACCGGCAAGTTCGGTGACCTGCGCAATCGGCTCGTGTTTTTGCTGCTCGCGCTGGTCGTTTACCGCGTGGGCGCGCACATTCCTGTTCCGGGCATTGATCCTACCCAGTTGCAAGCACTGTTCAGCGGCCAGCAGGGGGGCATACTGAACTTGTTCAACATGTTCTCGGGCGGCGCTCTGTCACGCTTCACTGTGTTTGCGCTTGGCATCATGCCCTACATCTCTGCCTCCATCATCATGCAGTTGCTCACTTATGTGGTT
The DNA here is from genome assembly GCA_947466165.1 of Comamonadaceae bacterium. Lineage (GTDB taxonomy): Bacteria > Pseudomonadota > Gammaproteobacteria > Burkholderiales > Burkholderiaceae_C > Polaromonas. The sequence continues at coordinate 7,251 of CANIDW010000039.1, forward strand.
CCCACATTCGAGCAGCTCAAGAAAGAAGGCGAATCCGGCCGCCGCAAAATCACCCAGTTCACGCGTTATGGCACCCTGGGTTTGGCGCTTTTTCAGTCAATGGGTATTGCTGTTGCGCTGGAAAGCTCCCCCGGTCTGGTGCTGGCACCTGGCTTCGGCTTTCGCATGACGGCGGTGGTCAGCCTGACAGCCGGCACCATGTTCCTGATGTGGCTGGGTGAGCAGATCACCGAGCGTGGCTTGGGTAACGGTATTTCCATTCTGATTTTTGCCGGCATTGCAGCTGGCCTGCCAAGTGCGCTGGGTGGGTTGATGGAACTGGTGCGTACAGGTGCCATGAGCATTCTGGTCGCCCTGGTGATTGTGATCGTCGTTGCGCTGGTGACTTACTTTGTGGTTTTTGTTGAGCGTGGTCAGCGCAAAATACTGGTGAACTATGCGCGTCGCCAGGTGGGCAACAAAGTTTATGGCGGCCAGTCTTCGCACTTGCCGCTAAAGCTGAACATGGCCGGTGTGATCCCGCCGATTTTTGCGTCATCGATCATTTTGTTGCCGGCCACCGTAGTGGGCTGGTTCACCACCGGTGACAGCATGCGCTGGCTTAAAGACATTGCCGCTACGCTCACACCCGGCCAGCCCATCTATGTCATGCTTTACGCTGGCGCCATTGTTTTCTTCTGTTTTTTTTACACCGCGCTTGTTTTCAACAGCCGCGAAACGGCTGACAACTTGAAAAAGAGCGGCGCTTTTGTTCCCGGCATCCGTCCCGGCGATCAAACAGCCCGCTATATCGACAAAATTCTGGTTCGCCTGACGCTCGCAGGCGCGGTTTACATCACCTTTGTGTGCTTGTTGCCCGAGTTCTTGATTTTGAAATACAACGTGCCCTTTTATTTTGGTGGAACGTCATTGCTGATCATCGTGGTGGTGACCATGGATTTCATGGCCCAGGTGCAAAACTACATGATGTCCCAGCAGTACGAATCCTTGCTGAAAAAAGCGAATTTCAAGCCCGGTCAATAATTTCGGGCAGGTGCCCAAGGTGTTTATGCGAGTCCGCATAGAGAAAGTTTAGGAGAAGAAAATGAGAGTTTCAGCTTCTGTTAAGAAGATCTGCCGCAACTGTAAAATCATCCGTCGCAAAGGCGTTGTGCGTGTTATTTGCACAGACCCGCGCCATAAACAGCGTCAAGGCTGATTTCAAAGAGTATTAGAGGACGCATATGGCTCGTATCGCAGGTATCAACATTCCGCCGCAACAGCACGCCGAAATCGGCTTGACTGCAATTTTTGGCATCGGTCGCACCCGTGCTCGCAAGATCTGTGAGGCATGCGATATCGCTTATGCCAAGAAGATCAAGGATCTGACTGACGGGGATCTCGAAAAGATTCGCGACCAGATCGCTTTGTTCACTATTGAAGGTGACTTGCGTCGCGAGACCACCATGAACATCAAGCGTTTGATGGACATCGGCTGCTACCGTGGCTTTCGTCACCGCCGTGGTCTGCCTATGCGTGGTCAGCGTACGCGCACCAATGCCCGTACCCGCAAGGGTCCGCGTAAAGCAGCGCAGTCCCTGAAGAAATAATCGAAGGTAATTCATGGCAAAAGCACCCAGCAATAACGCAGCGCAACGCGTACGTAAAAAAGTTCGTAAAAATGTGGCCGACGGTGTCGCTCACATTCACGCGTCTTTCAACAACACCATCATCACGATCACTGATCGCCAGGGCAATGCTTTGTCGTGGGCTTCATCGGGTGGTCAGGGTTTCAAGGGCTCACGCAAGTCGACGCCTTTCGCAGCCCAGGTCGCCTCTGAAGTGGCTGGTCGCGCAGCCATTGAGCAGGGCATCAAGAACGTAGACGTCGAGATCAAAGGCCCGGGCCCAGGTCGTGAGTCGTCCGTGCGTGCCTTGGGCGCTCTCGGTATACGCATCAACTC
>CANIDW010000040.1 GCA_947466165.1 Comamonadaceae bacterium
GAAGTCTTCGATTACATCGAGGGTTTCTACAATCGTGTTCGACGCCATAAGCACCTCGATCAACTCAGTCCCCATGAGTTCGAGCGGCAGCGTCAAACTGCGCTATGAAAAGTGTCTAGTGAATTGGGGGAATGCCAAACACTTAAAATCAAGATTAAATTTTCTTTGTTTTTTAAGAATTCCATTTTTAATTTCTCAGTTTTAACAAAACTAAATATCACCGATTTCTGTTTTCAATGATTACATTCGGCGTCGGTTTTAGTGTCGGTCGGTTGATTTCCGCATCGCCGCTTGTCAAGCATCTCGGCAAACGTAGCAACCGGATCGATCCCAAACCCAATAAAGAAGCGGCTAAAGCCTGTTATGAAGAGGATCGAACAAGCCGCCGATATGCCTTAGACCACCAACAAGTCCTTGGAGAAAAATTTCCCACTCCCCTCTGAACTTACAAAATCATCCATTGCTGACTCCATCGATTAGAGGACAAGTTGCCACTTTGCGACGGGAAGGACAAGACCCGTCTCAATGTAGTCGCATGATGAGGAAAAGTCCACCTTAAGCTCATGTACTTGGTGGAGCTTTTTGGCTAACAGTTGCCTAAAAAACTAAAGGGGTGTTCCTGCGAACGTTCGCATCCTTGATCCTGAAATTTATATACCCCCCGGGGTCAGTCAATTTGAAAGCCAAGGGGGGCCTTGCGCCAGAACATCACCGGCATAGGCTTGGGGGTAGGTCATGTGCGAAGGTTCGCATCCGGCTGGGAGCAGTGATCGGAAGAGCAAATCACAGCGTAAAGGTAGGCCGGAGTCCCATCTGAAAAATCGGGGGGTGGGGGTCTGAGACGAAGGATCAAGACCCGCTGTGCTGGCACTTTCCATTGTTTCAGGCTGACTTCAATGCAGTACACGATCCGGTACTGGTGGCTACATAGTGGCTACATGAGCACAAACAAAAAAGCCTCGCTTCTAAATTAATAGCAGCAAGGCCTCGTATTCAGTGGTGGGACGTGCGGGGGTCGAACCCACGACAAACGGATTAAAAGTCCGCTGCTCTACCAACTGAGCTAACGTCCCACTGATACCTCTTCAATTCTTGACTTTGTGAGCATGTGCGCCACTTAGCCAAGCCTTAGATTATAGCGTCATTTTTTCAGACGCTGACCCCCTGAAGCAACTTTATCGAGCAGCCAGCCTGCTGCGCAAAGGCCGAATGTCGCGGTCACGGTGACGACGGATCCGTAGCCGTGGCAATTGAGGCTGCCATCGCTGGCAGCGCCCTCGCCTGCTGCAGTTTCGGCTGAATCAAGCAAAGCATCAGGCTGCATCACAGGCTCGCGGCTGAACACGCAGGCCAGTCCGATGTGCGCTGTGCGGGAAGCGCCATGGGACTTGCGCAAGCGGTAACGCAGTTGCGCAAGCAATGGGTCGTGCGTGACCTCGGACAAATCTTCAATTTCGACACGGTGCGCGTGCCGCTTGCCGCCGGCCGCACCAGCAGCAATAAAGTGGGCGCCCTGCTCAAGCGCCCAGGCGGCCATGGCGGTTTTGGCACGCACCTGGTCACAGGCATCAAAAACTGCCAGGGGCATGTCATTGCTCAGCTCAATTCCGGCAATCTGCGGCCAGTTGTCAGCGTCTACGAATTCGTCTACAGCATGAACCTGGCACAGCGGGTTGATCAGCGCGATGCGCTGGCGCATGGCCTCCACTTTGGACTGGCCCACACTGGGCTCAATGGCATGAACCTGCCGGTTGATGTTGGACTCAGCGATATGGTCCAGGTCAATCAGCGTGAGTCTGGCCAAGCCGCTGCGGGCCAGTGCCTCTGCCGCCCAGGAACCGACGCCACCTAAACCGACCACCACGGCGTGCGCGCTGCGAATACGCTGTGCGCCTTGAACGCCGTACAATCGGGCCAGACCGCTGAACCGGCGCTCCATGTCTGCAGTCTCGGGCTGGCGCCCGCTCATCAAAGGCTGCGCTCTAGGCGCCACATCTGGTATTTGAGGCCGCCCACAGCGCCGGCCAATATAGCCGCCAAGGCGACAAAACTGGTCAAACTCAGCGTGGAAACACCAGACAAGCCCTGGCCGACCGTGCAGCCCATAGCGGCCACACCGCCTACGCCCATGAGAACAGCGCCGACAAGGTGATTGGCCGTGTCTTCTGTGCCACCAAAGCCTTCCCAGCGAAAGGTTTGCGAAGCCAGCGCCTGCAAGGCAGAACCCGTCACCATGCCCACCACGGAGATGATGCCGATGGTGATCACTTTGCTTTTGTCGCTGAAGAAAATCAACCAGTCCAGGGTGTAAGCCACGGGCGCTACAAAACTCAGCGACTCTGCCCTGCCGGAGTTGGTGGCCAGAAAAACGGCCTCCAGCGTTTCAGGATGCTCTGCTACAAATCCAATATGGCCACTGAGCCACCACATGGCCGTGATGATGGCCCCGATGCCGATACCGGCCAATAGATTGTTGGCATTTGCAAAATCACGCCCGGTCAGTGCCCAAACCAACAGGCCCAGACCCAACAGCAGCCCCAAAGCAAGCGCTGCGATGGAAGGGTCTAAACCGACGGCATTGGCCAGCCATTGGCCCAGGGTGGCAGGCTGTGCGAAGTCAAAGGCTACACGGTCCACCGTGGCCACCCGCAGCACTGCCGTGATGCCCTTGAGGGTGGCAAAAGACGCTACACCCATCACGACAAACACCACCAGGGACTTGAGGTTGCCGCTGCCGATGCGCACCAGGGTCTTGCTGCCACAACCTGAGGCCAGCACCATGCCAAAGCCGAACATGATGCCGCCGACCAGGGCAGACAGCCAGATAAAGCGGTTAGAAGCGTAGAGTACTTTGTCCGCCTGCAGCAAGCCGGCAGCGGTCAAACCCGCAAACCCCAGCATGGCCACACCGATGGCCAGGCCCCAAACGCGCATGCGTGTCCAGTCGCCCATGCTCACAATGTCGCTGACTGCCCCCATGGTGCAAAAATGCGTGCGCTGCACAATGAAACCGAAAAGGCAAGACAAGCCGAAAGCGGCCCACAAGAGCTGTGAATTGAGAGATTGAAGTGCAGCGATGTCCATGCCGGCATTTTAAAGCCGGAATAAGCAGGCCGGCTCTACTTCAGTTTGGCCAGACGCGCCTTGGCCAAAGATGCTGCTTCGGATTCGGCATAAGCCTTGACCAAGTCCTCGAGCGTTTTACGTGAAGCTTTGGGGTCCTTGAGCTCCAACTGGCAGTTGGCGACTGACAGCAAGGCCTCGGGCGCTCGAAGGTGCGCAGGCGAAGCGCTGACCAGTGCCCTGTAATGATTCAATGCTTCTTTGTAATTGCGCTGGGAATAGTGCAAATTACCCAGCCAGAACAAAGCTGAGGGCTGGTAACCGCTGGAGGGATAGCGGCGGACAAATTCGCTGAAAGCCGGCAATGCTTGCGCAAAATCACCCTTGCGCATGGTGGCCAGAGCGGCATCGTATTCGCGGGTTTCGGCCGGCGCAGCCATGAAATCCAGACCATCCACGCTGACTTTAGAAGGCTCCAGCCGCTTGAGCCGGTCTTCAGTGCCTTGAACAATGTCTTTTTGAAACCGCTGTGCATCGGCCAGGTCACGTGCCAATTGCTCGCTTTTTCCACGCGAGTTAGCCAGTTCACTGCGCAGAGTCTCGATCATGTTGGAGAGCTCCAGCAAACTGCGGCGCAATTGCGTGAGCTGGCCATTGACTTGCTCAATCGAAACGGCATTTTCATCTTTGGTCGCGCGCAGCTGCTCAGCGCTCTGCTGCTGCATCTGGGCGTTTTGCTGCTGCATCTGGTCGACCTTCTGGCGCAAATCCAAAATGGCACGGCGGGCTTCGTCATCCTCAAAAAGCCCGGCCTGGGCCGAGCTGATACCAAGACAACACACTGCCGCAAAGACAGCTCTCAAGGCAAAAATGGGCATGGTTTGCAAAGCTTCAGTCCCCGGCTTCAGCGGTAGTTCACTTCAGCGCGGCGGTTACGGGCATAAGCCTCTTCAGTGCTGCCGGTCTGCGCGGGCTTTTCTTCGCCAAGACTAACGGCCTCAATCTGGCTTTCAGCCACGCCCAGCAAAGTCATCGATCGACGGACTGCTTCAGCACGCTTTTGCCCCAGAGCGAGGTTGTACTCACGCCCGCCACGCTCGTCAGTGTGGCCTTCAATCGCGATCTTGCGTGCCGTGTTGCTGGTCAAAAAGCGCGAGTGCGCATCCACCGCGGATTGAAACTCAGAGCGAACAGTGAAACTGTCGTAGTCAAAGTAAATCACGCGGGCAACGCCCGCCGGGCCGGCGCCAGAAGTGTCAGCACTGCGGATTTCAACGGGTGCTACGGCTCGACCAGCAGCGGCAGGCGCAGCAGCGGGAGCAGGAGTTGGACTGGCTGCGGTGGGTGCCCCGCTTCGATCCTCCACGGCAACGTCATTTAATTTGACATTGGAGCCGCAACCCACAAGCGTGAGCGACAGGGTTAAAGCTGAAAGCAAGGAAAAGTGCACTCGTTTCATAAAAACCTCTCAAAAAAGACCAAGGAAAAACTCAATTTAACGCGTGAACGGTCCCCAGTCAGGCTCACGAATATCGCCGACGGCACCCGTCAAACGGGCTTTGACTTTACCGTCCAGGGTACTTGTCATCAAGGCCTCGCGGCCTTGCTGCTGTGTAGCATACAAAATGAGCCGGCTGTTCGGTGCAAAGCTGGGGTTCTCATCGGCACTGGTGTCGGTGATGGCTGTACTCACGCCACTGGCCAGATCCATCACATGCAGCTTGAAGGCACCACCGATGCGCGAGATGTAAGCCATCCAGCGACCGTCCGGGCTCAGGGCCGGCGAAATGTTGTAGTTGCCCGTGAAAGTCACGCGCTGCGGGTTGCTGCCGTTGGCCGCCATTTTGTAAATGTGGGGCGCACCGCCGCGGTCGCTGACAAAGTAAATGCTTTGACCATCGGGGGTGTAAACCGGCTCGGTGTCAATGCTGGAGGACTGGGTCAGCCGGCGCGGCTCGCTGCCGTTGACATCCATCGCATAAATCTGCGATCCACCGTCGCGGCTGAGCGTGGCAACCAGTTGACGGCCGTCAGGCGACCAGGCAGGCGCACTGTTGGAACCCTTGAAGTTGGCCAGCAAACGCCGTTTGCCGGTGGCCACATCGTGCGAATAAATAACCGGTTTACGCGACTCAAACGAAACATAAGCCAGCTGCGCGCCCGTCGGCGACCAGGACGGCGAAATAATAGGCTCAGGACTGATCAGCGCCGACTGCGCGTTCTCACCGTCAGAGTCGGCAACCCACAAATTAAAGCGCGTTCCGGATTTGGTGACGTAAGCAATGCGGGTGGCAAAAATGCCTTTTTCACGCATTAACTTTTCGTAAATGAAATCAGCCACGCGGTGAGCAGCCAGTCGAAGGTCAGCGGCTGACACCACATGGCTTTGGCCACCCAGGTCCTGACTGCGAACCACATCCCACAATCGCACACGCACATCAAAACGGCCATCTGCCAAAAGCGTGATGCTGCCGGTCGCCACTGAGTCGGCACCGCGTTGCCGCCACATGCCAGCATCAAGCCGTGTGTTTTCGTCGGCTTTCAGGCCTTCTGCGTCCACAGCTCGAAACATACCGCTGCGTTCAAGATCAGCACGCAAAATCGCACTGATTTTTTGGGGTGCCTGCGCTTCGCCGGTAAACAGCGGCAAGGCAATGGGCAACTGAGTCAGTCCGACCCCTGAGACTTCAACCCGAAATTGCGCCCACGCCGGTAGGGCCGTGAAACCCATCAGGCCTGCGGCAGACAGGGCCTTCAGTGCGGCGCGCCTTTCAAAATTAGCAAAACTCAAATCATTTTTCACGTTGTCGGCCCGGGCTGTCGATGAAGATTGCATTTTGCACCCTTGTGCATCACCGCTAATGGTAACAAGTCACGATGACACCTATTCAGCCCTTTCATAGGCAAATACACCTAGTTTTGAAGAAATTACAGGTCTGCCGACGGCCCTGGAACATCCCTGATAATCCAATCCATCGTGCAACCGCCAAGATTTCTGGCCATCCAACCCGATTGGTTTCCTTTTTATAAGCGCCTGGCCTTTGACTAAATCTTCAACACCGCCTCAGACGCCTTCTCTGCGCAGCGCCGGTCTGCGCAGCAGCTTCAAAAGGCTCTGGCCTTTTTTCAGTGCGTCTAAGTCAGGCTGGGCAGTGGCCATCGCGGCAACCGTGCTGGGTTCAGCGACTGAGCCAATGGTGCCGGCCTTGCTCAAGCCTTTGCTGGACCGCGGTTTCAAAGCAGACGGCAACTTAGACATCTGGCTGGTCCCCTTTTTCCTGATGCTGCTGTTTGGTGCGCGTGGCTTGACGGCCTTTGTCGCCCAGTTCGGGCTGGCCAGGGTCACCAACCTGGGCTTGCAAAAACTGCGCGCTGCCATGTTTGACAAACTGCTGAGCGCCAAGCTGGCCCTTTTCACTGATGAAAGCTCCAGCGCCATTGCCAACACGGTGGTCTACGAAGTGCAAAACGGCTCGCACCTGCTGGTGAACGCCGTCATGCGGCTGGCCCGCGATGTGTTGAGCGTGCTTGCACTCGTGGCCTACCTGCTCTACCTCAACTGGAAACTGACGCTGGTGGTCGGCCTGATGTTTCCGGCAGTTATTGTGGTTGTGCGTGTGCTGTCCAAACGACTTTACCGGTTGACCAAAGAAAGTCAGCGTGCCACCGACGAATTGGCTTATGTGGTCGAAGAAAACGTCTTGGCGCACCGGGACGTGCGACTTCACGGGGCGCAGACAGTGCAAGCCGGGCGCTTTCATCTGCTCAGCGTTTCATTGCGAAATCTGTCGATGAAGTCAACCGTCACGCATGCCGGTATGAGCGCATTAACTCAATTGATGGCGGCCGCAGCACTGTCGGCCGTGATTTCGATTGCCTTGATTCAAAGTGCCCAGGGCGCCACCACAGTGGGCAGCTTTGTGGCTTTCATCACCGCCATGCTGCTCTTGATTGCGCCCATTAAAAGTCTGTCGGATGCGGCTACGCCGATCACGCGTGGTCTGGCTGCACTGGAGCGCGGCGTGCATCTGCTGGATTTGATCGAAGACGAAAGCAGCGGCAGTTTCAAACTGGCGCGGGCCTCGGGCGATATCCGCTTTGAAGGCGTCACACTGCGTTACAAAGACGATGCTGCAGCGGCGCTGCAAGACATCAGCCTGCGCGTTCAACCGGGCGAAACAGTGGCCATTGTCGGCACCTCCGGCTCAGGAAAAAGCTCTTTGGTTAACTTGCTGCCGCGCTTTAGAGACCCGAATGCGGGACAGATTCTGCTTGATGGTGTGCCATTGCAAGACTGGAACCTGGGTGCATTGCGATCGCAAATTGCATTTGTCAGCCAGCACGTGGTCATGCTCAATGACTCCATTGCCAGCAATGTCTCACTCGGTCAGCAGTTAGACCGCCAGAAAGTGATAACTTGCCTGCAAGCTGCCAACCTCGAAAAATTCATTGCTGAACTGCCGCAAGGCATAGACACCTTGTTGGGTCATAACGCCATGCAATTGTCGGGCGGACAAAGGCAAAGGCTGGCCATCGCCCGCGCGCTGTACAAGGATGCGCCGATTTTGATCCTGGACGAGGCCACCTCGGCGCTGGACACAGAGTCAGAGCAGGCTGTGCAACAAGCAATCGAGCGTCTTACGGTGAGCAGGACATCGCTGATCATTGCGCACCGCTTGTCAACCATCCAACATGCTGACCGCATCATCATGCTCGATGGCGGCCGTTTGATTGAGTCCGGCACACACGCTCAGTTGCTGGCCCAGGGCGGAGCTTACAGCCACCTCTACAAGCTGGGCTTTAGCAATGATGACGCAAAGGGTCAGAGCAACACAATGTCGTAGTGCTCTTGGGCCATGGCGGCTTCTGACTGCAGCGAAATCGGCTTGCCGATGAATTCACTCAAGCCCGCCAGATGCTGGCTTTCCTCGTCTAAAAAGAGTTCTATCACTTGCGGCGAGGCCACCACCCTGAATTCACGCGGATTGAATTGCCGGGCTTCACGAAGTATTTCCCGCAAAATGTCGTAACTCACGCTGCGCGCCGTTTTGACGATGCCTTTGCCAGTGCAAACACCGCAAGGCTCACACAGTTGATGCGACAGCGATTCACGCGTTCGCTTGCGCGTCATCTCAAGCAGCCCCAAGGCCGAAAAGCCATTGACCGTTGTCTTAATGCGATCACGCTCGAGCTGCTTTTTAAATTCGGCCAGTACGGTCTCACGGTGGTTGTCCCGCAGCATGTCGATGAAATCCACAATGACAATACCGCCCAAGTTACGCAGCCTCAGTTGCCTGGCAATCGCTTGCGCAGCCTCGAGATTGGTCTTGAAGATGGTCTCTTCTAAATTGCGCGCGCCCACAAAACCACCGGTGTTCACATCCACCGTGGTCAAGGCTTCAGTCTGGTCCACAACCAGATAGCCGCCGGACTTGAGTTCAACGCGACGACCGAGCGCACGGGCAATCTCTTCATCAATATTGAATAAATCAAAAATGGGTCGCTCGCCTGTGTAAAGCTGAATTTTTGAAAGGGTTGCCGGCATGAACTCTTCTGCAAAAGCTTTCAACTGCTCAAATTGCTCGCGCGAGTCGACGCGAATCGACTGGGTTGCCTCAGAAGCCACGTCGCGCAGCACACGCTGCAGCAAGTTCAGGTCCTGGTGCAACACCGAGCCTGGCGGCAAGCGCAAGGAGGCTTCTTTGATGCGCGTCCAGGTTTTGCGCAAATAGAAAATATCTTCGCCTAGCTGTGCGTCGCTGGCATCTTCTGCGTTGGTGCGCAAAATAAAGCCGCCGCCGGCTTCGCCGGCCAACGCTTGCAGCCGTTCGCGCAATTCTTCGCGTAGCTTGGGCGCTATTTTTTGGGACACGCCAATGTGTTGGTCTTGCGGCAGAAAAACCAGCAGCCGCCCTGCAATGCTGATTTGCGCTGTCAGACGGGCGCCCTTGGTGCCGATCGGGTCTTTAAGCACCTGCACCATGATGGATTGACCGACAAAAAGCTGTCTTTCAATCGGTTCCGGCTGGCTGGCTGCAAGCGCATGCCCTTTGGCGGCATCGTTCTCGGCGTGCCGTTGGTTGATGCTGCTCATGAGGTCTGCTACATGCA
>CANIDW010000041.1 GCA_947466165.1 Comamonadaceae bacterium
GCCCCAGGTCCACACGTTTTTGCAGGCCGTAAGGCAATTGGCCGACAGGCGTTTTTCGGTAGGCCTGGATTTCCAGAAAGTCGATGATTTTTTCTACCGCCTCGCGGTGCATGAACTCTTCTTTTTGAGCCGGGCCGATACGGATAGCCTGCATCAGCAGATTGCTTTTGATCTTCAGGTTACGGCCGGACATGATGTTGTCGAGCACGCTCATGCCTTTGAACAATGCCAGGTTTTGGAAAGTGCGCGCCACGCCCATGACGGCCACCTGGTGGCTGTTCATGTGCGTGAAGGTCTGGCCGCGAAAGGTGATGGCGCCTTGCTGCGGCGTGTAGACACCGTTGATGCAGTTGAGCATGGAGCTTTTGCCGGCGCCGTTGGGGCCGATGATGGCGCGGATCTCGTGCTCTTTGACATTGAATGAGATGTCAGACAGTGCTTTGACGCCACCAAAACTCAAGGAGATGTTGTTCACCTCCAGAATCACTTCACCGATTTTTTTCTCTGCCATGGGGTTCTCTTGCTCGTTGCGGGGTCAGGCGGCGGCTTTGACGGTTGCAAAGGTGTTGGCGTCATCGATCTTGAGCGTGGCGCTGACGCTGCCGCTGCGACCGTCTTCAAACTTCACCACCGTTTCGATGAACTGCGTGGTCTTACCCAGGTAAAGCGCATCAACAAGTGGCAGGTACTTGTCGGCGATGAAGCCACGCCGCACCTTGTTGGTTCGGGTCAGCTCGCCGTCGTCCGCGTCGAGTTCTTTGTGCAGCACCAGAAAGCGGCTGACCTGCGAGCCGGCCAGCAGCGCATCTGCGCTGAGGTCGGCATTGACTTTTTCAACACATTCCTTGATGAGCCGGTAGACCTCGGGCTTTTGCGCCAGGTCGGTGTAGCCGGCGTAGGGCAGGTTGCGGCGTTCGGCCCAGTTGCCCACAGCGTCAAAGTCGATGTTGAGCATCACGCAGACTTTTTCCCGGCCATCGCCGTATGCCACGGCTTCTTTGATGAAGGGGAAGAACTTGAGTTTGTTTTCCACGTACTTGGGCGCGAACATGGCGCCGTCATTGACGCCGCCCTGAATGCGGCCCACGTCTTTGACGCGGTCAATGATCTTGAGGTGGCCCTGGCTGTCGATGAAGCCGGCGTCGCTGGTGTGGTACCAGCCGTCAGCGGTCAGCACTTCGGCCGTGGCAGCGGGATTTTTATAGTATTCCTTCAAGAGCCCGGCGGACTTGACGAGGATCTCGCCGTTGTCGGCCACTTTGATCTCGACGCCGCGAATCGGCACGCCCACGGTGTCGGCGCGCGCCTGGTCGTCGGGCTGCAGGCAGACGAACACCGCAGTCTCAGTCGAGCCGTAAAGCTGCTTGAGGTTGATGCCGATGGAGCGGTAAAAGGTAAAGAGGTCGGGCCCGATGGCTTCGCCGGCGGTGTAGGCCACACGCACACGTGAAAAGCCCAGGTTGTTGCGCAGCGGTCCGTAGACCATCAGGTCGCCCAGCAGGTACAGCAGGCTTTGCAGCGCACCTATCGGCTGGCCGTTCATGCGCGCGGGGCCAACGCGTTTGGCAACAGCCATGAAGAAGTTGAACATGCTGCGCTTGAGGCGGCCGGCGTCTTCCATGCGGATCATCACGCTGGTCAGCAGGCCTTCAAAAACGCGCGGCGGTGCAAAGTAATAGGTCGGTCCGACCTCTTTCAGGTCGATGGTCACTGTGCTGACGTCTTCCGGGCAGTTCACCACGTAGCCGCAGCACAACCACTGGGCGTAGCTGAAAATGTTCTGCCCGATCCAGGCCGGCGGCAGGTAAGCCAGCACTTCTTCCTGGCCACTGAGCTTGTCAAATTCGGCGCCGGCTTGTGCCCGGTCTATCAGTGTGCTGTGCGTGTGCACCACGCCCTTGGGGTTACCGGTGGTGCCCGAGGTGAAGAACATGGCCGCCACTTCGTCGGGCTGGCCCAGGGCGAGTTGCGCCGCAAAGAAACCGGGCTGGCTTTGCGCAAAGCTGCGCCCGGACTCAATCAGTGCGTCCAGTGAGCGCAGGCCCGGCTCTGCATAGTTGCGCAGGCCGCGTGGGTTGTCATAAATCAGAGTGGCCAGGTCCGGGCAGCGGTCGCGAATTTCGAGCAGTTTGTCAACTTGCTCCTGGTCTTCGACCATGGCCAGCCGCACATCGGCGTTGGTGATGGGAAAAACGCATTCGGCGCCGACGGCGTCCTGATATAGCGGAATCGGAATAGCGCCCAGCGACTGTGCCGCCAGCATGGTGGCATACAGGCGCGGCCGGTTGGCACCAATCACCACCATGTGTGCGCCACGCGTCAGGCCGACCTGATGCAGGCCGCAGGCAATGTGCTCCACCAGCGTGGCCATGCTGGACCAGCTGTGCGCCTGCCAAATGCCGTATTCCTTTTCGCGCATGGCTGGCGCGTCCGGGCGCTCGGCGGCGTGTTTCATGAGCAGTCGGGGAAACGTTGTCAGCATGCTGGGTTCTTTCTGGCACTGTCTTGAAACCCGATAGTAAGTTTCAGTTTGACGCCAAGTTGTCATTTAAACGACAATTTGAGGGTCAATCCCCTTCGGACTTTCCCGTATTGGCTGCCAGTGTGGTGCTTGCCGGGTGCTTTTTCAGCTCTTTGCGTTGCCGGACACCTCGGGCGCAGAGGCCGAATGCTTTTGAAAGTCAGCTCATGTTCCCTCTTTCTGCTGCCGCCAAGGACCTGCCGTTGCACCAGCGACGGCGGCGCCCTGATGCCCAGGAGTTGCAGGGCATCCCTTGGCTGGCGCTTTTGTTGCCCGCTGAGCGTGAACGCGCGCAGGCCGAGCTGTTGGTCGGCGATGCGCAGGCGGGCGACTTCGTGTGCCGCATCGGCAAGCCGGTGACTTACTGGTTCGGCGTGGTCGAGGGCCTGCTGAAAATGAGCACCGACAACGCCCAGGGCATGACCATGACCTTCACGGGCGTGCCGCCGGGTGGCTGGTTTGGCGAGGGTACGGCGCTCAAGCGCGAGCCCTACCGCTACAACATCCAGGCCCTGCGCAACAGCGTGGTGGCGGGTTTGCCGCTGGAGACATTTCATTGGCTGCTGGACCATTCCATTGGATTCAATCGTTTTGTGATGAACCAGATCAACGAGCGCTTGGGCCAATTCATTGCGGCGCGCGAGATTGACCGCATGACCAACCCCGATCTGCGCGTGGCGCGCAGCCTGGCTGCTTTGTTCAACCCGGTGCTTTACCCGGGCGTGGGTGAGATTTTGCGCATCACGCAGCAGGAATTGGCTTACTTGGTGGGCCTCTCGCGCCAGCGGGTTAACGAGGCTTTGAGCAGCCTGCATGCGCAGGGCATCATCCGGGTGGAGTACGGCGGTTTGCGTGTGCTGGACCTGGCCGCCTTGCGCGCCAATGTGTTTGCCAGCACCGCACGCGGGCCAGACTGAATCGATGGCTCGCCTACATTTGTCAGTTGACCCCGCTACTTGACCCACCACCCCCGACTTTGACCACACCATGACCCAGCCTCCAGTGCCCCCCAAACCGCCTGCGACCCCAGCTGCTGTTCGCATACGCCGTGCTGACACCGCCAGCGCCCCGGCCTCCACCGGCAGCACAGTGCGGCTGAACAAGCGCATGGCCGAACTCGGCATGTGCTCGCGCCGTGAGGCCGATGACTGGATTGAGCGGGGCTGGGTGCGCGTTAACGGCAAGCCGGCCGAGATGGGACAGCCCGTCTCGCCGGCGGACCGTATCGAGGTGTCTCAACAGGCCGAGCACCAGCAGCGCCAGCAGGTCACCATTTTGATCAACAAGCCGGTCGGTTATGTCAGCGGCCAGGCCGAGGACGGGCACGAGCCGGCGGTGGTGCTGGTGCAGCCGCAAAACCGCTGGCGTGAATGCAACAGCCGCATGCGCTGGGGCCATGAACAACTGCGCGGTCTGGCACCGGCCGGCCGCCTGGACATCGACTCCATTGGCCTGCTGGTGCTGACTCAGGACGGCCGCGTGGCGCGCCAGCTCATTGGCGAAGACTCTGAAGTTGAAAAAGAGTACCTGGTGCGCGTGAGCTACGGGGCTGAGACGGTGAACGTGCAGGGCGCGTTTCCGCCCGAGCAGCTCCAACGCCTGTGCCTCGGCCTGAGCCTGGATGGCGTGGCGCTCAAGCCGGCTCAGGTGTCATGGCAAAACCCGGAGCAGTTGCGCTTTGTGCTGCGGGAGGGCAAGAAGCGGCAGATCCGGCGCATGTGTGAGCAAGTGGGTTTGTTTGTGACCGGGCTCAAACGGGTGCGCATTGGCCACGTCAATCTGGGGCATTTGCCGGTCGGCCAGTGGCGGTACCTGGCCTCGCACGAACGGTTTTAAAGTGGCCCGCCCAGTAGCGGCCGCAAGCGCTTTTTCAGCGATCGTTGATCTCAGCGATTGCGCGCTGCTTCGGGCTGACTGCATAGCGCGTGATCTTTGGCGGTTCTTCACCTAGGTGAAAAGCGAGTTTGCGCTCGCGCAGTGCCACGTCTGCAGCAGTGATACGGTCAAAGCGGCGTAAGTGCTCCGTCCAAGATTCATCGACGATTTGTTCAAGATAGCGGTGGGGCTCTTCAAGGTCATGTAATAGCTCCCAACTCAGGGCGCCTTGCCGCAGACGGCTGCTGCGGCTTTCTTGCATCAGATCTACAAATGCAACGGCGCGTTCCGGGTCAATCAGGTACTCGATGGTGACCATCACAGGGCCGTTGCTGGGTGCCATTGGCGTTGCCGGTACATTGAAGGCGCGCGAAGGCGTCAGGTCTTCTTCAATCAAGTTATCTTTTAGCAATCGCGTAGCCACCAGCATCGCGATGCTGCCGCTCATCGCAGACGCTACAAGGCTGCTGTTCATGGAGCTGATGGTCGCCACCTGACCCCAAACGGCTGCGCCCAAGGCACTGCCGCCCATGATGGCCATCTGGTACATAGACATACCCCGCGCACGCACCCAGTCAGGCAATGACATCTGAGCCGAAACGCTGAGGCTGTTGGCGGCACACAGCCAAGCCATGCCGGCAATAGCCATGGTCGGAACAGCCAGGTAAACGCTGGGCGCGAATGCCATGATCACGGCGCTCAAGGACTGCAGCAAGGTGCCGGCCAACACCATTTGCCGGCCCGTTAACCACTGCCTGAGCCTTGGTAAAACCAGTACCAGCGTGATCGCTCCGGCCCCCATTGAGGCCAGTAAAAGGGTGTATGTGGCCGCATCACCGCCTGCCAGTCTTCTTGCCAGCAGTGGCAGCAAAGCCAGCAGCGCAGTGGAATGAAAAAAGAAAAGCGAGACCCGCAAAAATACGCCACGCAAAGGGGCTGACTCGCGCACGAATTGCAGGCCGACTCGCATCGCGCTGAGCAATCGCTCTCGCCCCAAAGGGCTGGGCACAAAGTCTCGACGCCAGCGCATGATGACAAAACCGGCAATCACCGATAGCGTGGCATTGAGCACAAACACATAGGCTATTCCGGCGCTGGCGATCAGCGCACCTGCTACCAGCGGGCCGATGATCCTCGAGGCGTTCATGGCGACAGCGTTGAGCGCGAGCGCTGCCGGCAGTTTATGGCGAGGCACTATTTCAGGAATGAGCGCGGCAAATATCGGCCAGCGCATGGCCAGGCCTATGCCGTTGGCAAACGTCATTGCCAGCAGCAGCGGCGGCGTCAGCAGATCAAAAATCACAGCCACACACAAGGCGGCGGCCGTGGCGGCTAGCCAGAATTGCGTGACGATGAAGTAGCGCCGGCGATCCAAGATATCGGCCAGTGCGCCGCTGGGCAGACCCAGCAGAAACACCGGAAGCGTCGAGGCCGTTTGCACCAGCGCCACCCAGATAGGGGTGGTGGTCAACGCGCTCATCATCCAAGCAGCAGCCACGTCACTCATCCACATGCAGATGTTGGCGGTCACCCAAGTCCCCCATAGCAGGCGGAAAACCGGCATCTTCAGCGGTGACCAGGGGGACCCCGGTGTCTGCTGCACGCGTGGCAATATGTACGGGGTGTCGGTTGAGTCGGCTGGCGTGATCGGCATGATGGAGGGGGTGGGTCCGGTAGCGGCAAGGGCTGCGCCCAGAGGGTTTCAGGTCGACAAGGTTTCCCAGCGCTGTAGCGCTTCCATCAGGCTCTCCTCCAGCTTGCTGTTGCGTGCATTGAGTTCGGCGGCGCGTTTGGCGTCACGCGTGTAGAGCGTTCCGTCATAGAGCTCGTGCTCAATGGCTTTTTGCTGAGATTCAAGCTGTTGTATGAGTACCGGCAGGCCTTCGATTTCGCGCTGGTCTTTGTAGCTGAGCTTCTTTTTGGCCGGTGCATCAGCCGCCAGCTTGGCCGTGACGGTGACGTTTTTGCCGGGACTGGGCGGTTTGGCTGGGGCGCTTGGCTTGGCGCTGAGCTGCCCGTTGATTTGTGCGGCTCGCTTCGACTGTGTGATCCAGTCGGTCACGCCTCCCTCGTACTCGCGCCAAAACCCGGGGTTGTCGGGTGTTCCTTCATAGGCAATGGTGCTGGTGACCACATTGTCTAAAAAACGGCGGTCGTGGCTGACCAAAAACACCGTACCTTCGTAGTTCTGCAACAAATCTTCGAGCAACTCGAGGGTGTCGATGTCCAGATCGTTGGTCGGCTCGTCGAGCACCAGCACGTTGGCCGGCCGGGCAAACAGCCGCGCCAACAGCAAACGGTTGCGCTCGCCGCCTGAGAGCGTGCGCACCGGCGAGTTCGCTCGCGCGGGTGAAAACAAAAAGTCGGTCAGGTAGCTCTTGACATGTTTTTTCTGACCGTTGATTTCCACCCATTCGCTGCCGGGGCTGATGAAGTCCTCCAGCGTAGCGTCCAGGTCCAGCGCGTCGCGCATCTGGTCAAAATAAGCCACCTGCAAATTTGCCCCTTGTCGGATCTTGCCTGGCGGCTCGCTCACGTCAGGCTGCAGCTCACCCAAAATCAGCTTGAGCAAAGTCGTTTTACCCGCGCCGTTGGGCCCCAGCAAGCCGATCTTGTCACCGCGCAGCAAAGTGCCGGTGAAGCGGTTGACGATGATCTTTTCGCCTCCCGGGTGGCCAAAACTTTTGGATACATCGCTTAGTTCGGCCACGATCTTGCCGCTTTTTTCGCCGGTTGAAACATCCAGATTGACGCGGCCAACAGCATCACGGCGGGCGGCACGGTTGTCACGCAGCGCTTCAAGCCGGCCGATACGCGCCACGCTGCGTGTGCGGCGCGCCTCAACACCCTTGCGTATCCAAATTTCTTCCTGCGCCAGCAACTTGTCTGCTTTGGCGTTGATCACCGCCTCTTGCGCCATCTGGTCTTCTTTGGTGATGAGGTACTGTGCAAAGTTACCGGGGTAGCTGCGTAACTTGCCGCGGTCCAGCTCAACAATGGCAGTAGCCACCTGGTCTAAAAATGCCCGGTCATGGGTGATGGTGATGATGCTTCCATTGAAGTTCACCAGCAACTCTTCGAGCCAGGCGATGGAGTCCAGGTCTAGGTGGTTGGTGGGCTCGTCCAGCAACAACACGTCAGGCTTGGCCACCAGTGCTTGCGCCAGAGCCACCCTTTTTTTGGTACCACCGGAGAGCGAGCCCACGATGGCGTCTTTGTCCAAGTGCAGGCGGTGCAAAGTTTCCTCAACCCGTTGCTCCCAGTTCCAGCCATCCAGAGCCTCAATCTCTGATTGGAGTGCATCGAGGTCGGTGTTTTCGTCCGCAGCCAGGTACTGCTCGACCACATGGCGCGTACGCGCCAAGCCGGCACTGGCTTCATTGAATACGGTCGCGTGCGGGTCCAGGCTGGGCTCTTGAGGGACATAGGCAATGCGCAGGTTTTGCTGCAGCTGCAGCGCGCCATCGTCCGCTTTCTCTAAGCCGGCGAGGATTTTCAGCAGTGAAGACTTGCCAGTCCCATTGCGACCTATCAGGCCTATGCGTTCGTTGGCTTCGAGTGAAAAGTCTGCGTGGTCCAGCAGCGCGACGTGCCCAAAAGCGAGTTGAGCGTCCAAAAGGGTAATGAGTGCCATATAGAGCACACATTATCCCGGTAGCCATGGCCCTTCAACGGCTACAAAGATGCGCCCTCCAAACCAGCGGCAATCCAAAAGAGGAACACCGCGCACAGCAGGCCATGATCTCAGCGAGAAGCTTTACGGCCCACTCAAAAGCATGCTAGAATGTTTGGCTCTGCTTAATAAAAACAGGTGCGATCAACTTCAGGGTTGATGGCCCAAGGAGAGCAGAGAAAATTGCAATCTTTTCTTACGGCTTCAAAAACCGTGCTATGATGGCAGGCTCTGCTGAAAAAGCAGGACACAAGCGCTGGAAAGCAACAGTGTTCTGGCGGCAGGGAAAGTCAAAAAATTGTTTGACACGGACAAAAAATCCGGTATATAATTTGAGGCTCAGCTGATTTCAGCGAACGGCAAGAACGGCGACTTCAGGTCGCTTTTTGTAGCCAGGATCATTAAAAATTTACAGCCGATAAGTATGGGCGTTTGAAGGCGACTGCCAGGTTGCACAGCGATGTGTGGCAAGGTCTTCTGACCTTAAACGCTCATAGAGATAGAAATAGGTAACATCGAAAGATGTCACTTTCAATTCCGTTTTTATGAGTTTTCTTCTCGAGTTCAGCCTTGGTTGAGCGCGGGGAGTTGAAATATTGCAGTGATTAAACTATAGAGTTTGATCCTGGCTCAGATTGAACGCTGGCGGCATGCCTTACACATGCAAGTCGAACGGTAACGGGTTAAGCCGACGAGTGGCGAACGGGTGAGTAATATATCGGAACGTGCCCAGTCGTGGGGGATAACGTAGAGAAATTTACGCTAATACCGCATACGATCTAAGGATGAAAGCGGGGGATCGCAAGACCTCGCGCGATTGGAGCGGCTGATATCAGATTAGGTTGTTGGTGAGGTAAAAGCTCACCAAGCCGACGATCTGTAGCTGGTTTGAGAGAACGACCAGCCACACTGGGACTGAGACACGGCCCAGACTCCTACGGGAGGCAGCAGTGGGGAATTTTGGACAATGGGCGAAAGCCTGATCCAGC
>CANIDW010000042.1 GCA_947466165.1 Comamonadaceae bacterium
CCCAGCTTGTCGATCTCATCGAGCAGGAACAGCGGGTTGCGCGTGCCGGCCTTGGTCAGGCTTTGCAGCACCTTGCCCGGCAAGGCGCCGATGTAAGTGCGGCGATGCCCGCGGATCTCGGCTTCGTCACGCATGCCGCCCAGAGCCATGCGCACGTACTTGCGGCCGGTGGCTTTGGCAATCGACTGACCCAGCGAGGTTTTACCGACGCCGGGGGGGCCGACCAGACACAGGATGGGCGCCTTGAGTTTGTCAACGCGCTGCTGCACCGCAAGGTACTCCACGATGCGGTCTTTGACTTTTTCCAGACCAAAGTGGTCCTGGTTCAGCACGTCCTCGGCATTGCCCAGATCGTGTTTGATTTTGGTTTTCTTGGCCCAAGGCAGGCTGGTGAGCACGTCGATGTAGCTGCGCACCACCGTGGCTTCAGCGGACATGGGCGACATGAGCTTGAGCTTTTTAAGTTCGCTTTCAGCTTTTTTACGGGCCTCGGCCGGCATCTTGGCAGCCTTGATCTTTTTCTCGATCTCTTCGATGTCTGCGCCCTCTTCGCCTTCTCCAAGCTCTTTTTGAATGGCCTTGACTTGCTCGTTCAGGTAAAAATCACGCTGGTTTTTTTCCATCTGGCGCTTGACGCGACCACGGATTTTTTTGTCGACATTCAAAATGTCGACTTCGCGCTCCAGCTGCTCATAAAGGTTCTCTAAGCGCGCCTTGACGTTGTCCATGTCCAGCACCACCTGCTTGGCGTCGAGCTTGAGCGGCAGGTGCGCGGCGATGGTGTCGGCCAGTCGGCCGGCATCGTCAATGCTGGAGATCGAGGTCAGGATCTCGGGCGGAATTTTCTTGTTGAGTTTGACGTACATGTCAAACTGCTGCATCACCGCACGGCGCAGGGCTTCAACTTCACTGCTCTTGTCGCCGGGCAGCGCCACTTCGGGCTCGACCGGTGTCACATTGCAGGTGAAATGCAGTTCACCGTCTTCAATCTTGTTGACCTTGGCGCGCTGCTGGCCTTCCACCAGCACCTTGACGGTGCCGTCAGGCAGCTTGAGCATTTGCAAAATGGTGGCAATGCAACCCACGTTGAACATGTCCTCGACAGAGGGCTCGTCCTTGGCGGCGGCTTTTTGCGCAACCAGCATGATGCGGCGCTCGGCCTCCATGGCCGACTCCAGCGCCTTGATGCTTTTGGGTCTGCCCACAAACAGAGGGATGACCATGTGCGGAAAAACCACCACATCGCGCAGTGGCAGCATGGGCAGATCCAGGGGGGTTGCTGGCAAAGAAATTTGTCCGGACATATAAAACCTTCAACATTAACGCTGACCTGAAAAGGATCAGGCTCAGTCACACTTACCTGACTTGGGGGGTAGAGCCAGACTTACAAGGCCTGAGCGCCCCCGGTCAATTTGTCTCAGGCTTTTTTAGCTGCCTCGTGATAAACCAGCAAAGGCGGCTGGTTTTCTTCAATCGTAGATTCGTCGACCACCACTTTGGCGACATTGCTCACACTGGGCAACTCGTACATGGTGTCAATCAAGGACTGCTCCAGAATAGAGCGCAAACCGCGAGCGCCGGTCTTGCGGGCCAGCGCCTTGCGCGCAATCGCCTTGAGCGCCGAGGGCCGGATTTCGAGGTCAACACCCTCCATGGCCAGCAATTTACTGAACTGTTTGACCACCGCATTTTTAGGCTCGGTCAGAATCTGCACCAGGGCTTCTTCTGTGAGCTCAGCCAGGGTGGCAACCACCGGCATACGGCCGACCAGCTCGGGAATCAGGCCGAACTTGATCAGATCCTCAGGCTGCACATCCTTGAAAGCCTCGGTCAGGCTACGGGATTTTTTGCTTTTGACCGACGCTGCAAAACCAATGCCGGAGGCTTCGGTGCGGTTCTCAATGACTTTTTCAAGACCCGAAAACGCGCCTCCGCAAATGAACAGGATGTTGGTGGTGTCCACCTGCAAAAAGTCCTGGTTGGGATGCTTGCGTCCACCCTGCGGTGGCACGGAGGCCATGGTGCCCTCAATCAGCTTGAGCAGCGCCTGCTGCACGCCCTCGCCCGAAACATCGCGTGTGATGGAGGGGTTGTCTGACTTGCGCGTGATCTTGTCGATCTCGTCGATGTAAACAATACCCTGCTGGGCGCGCTCAACCTCGTAGTTGCAGCTTTGCAGCAGCTTTTGAATGATGTTCTCAACGTCTTCGCCCACGTAGCCGGCTTCCGTCAAAGTGGTTGCATCGGCCATCACAAAAGGCACATTGAGCGTGCGCGCCAGGGTTTGAGCCAGCAATGTCTTACCTGAGCCTGTGGGCCCGACCAGCAAGATATTGCTTTTTGTCAGTTCGACATCGTCTTTTTTGGCGGTGTCTTTATGGCGCAGGCGCTTGTAATGGTTGTACACCGCCACGGCCAGCGTTCGCTTGGCAGGCTCTTGGCCAATGACGTAACCGTCCAGGGTGGCTTTGATCTCAGCCGGTGTCGGCAAATCGCTGCGGATATCTTTGGCAATATCGCCGGCAGGCAGCTCATCACGAATGATTTCATTGCACAAGTCAATGCATTCGTCACAGACAAACACAGACGGGCCCGCAATGAGTTTTTTAACCTCGTGCTGGCTCTTTCCGCAGAAAGAGCAGTAAAGCGTTTTTTCGCCTGAAGAGCCTTTTTTATCGGCCATGGGTAATACCTTTTCGCATGCCCCTTCAGGGGGCGGTCTGGCAATAACAGTTAACCAATGATAACCAAAGAAAAACGGCGTTTTCCAGACCAGAAAACGCCGTATCTAAAGCCTCTGCCGCCAAGCCGGTCAAGGACGCTTGGCAATCACCTGGTCAATCAGGCCGTATTCCTTGGCGTCATCGGCAAACATGAAGTAATCGCGCTCGGTGTCACGTTCAATACGCTCGATCGATTGACCGGTGTTGGCCGCCAAAATGCGGTTGAGTTGATCGCGGGTTTTCAAAATATCACGGGCATGGATTTCAATATCCGTAGCCTGACCCTGCGCACCGCCCGAAGGCTGGTGAATCATGACGCGGGAATTGGGCAGCGAAAAGCGCTTGCCCTTGGTGCCTGCCGACAACAAGAAAGCACCCATGCTGGCGGCCATACCGACGCACAGCGTCGAAACATCAGGCTTGATGAACTGCATGGTGTCGTAAATGGCCATACCCGCGGTGACGGAACCGCCGGGCGAGTTGATATAAAAAGAAATGTCCTTGTCCGGGTTTTCGCTTTCCAGAAACAAGAGCTGCGCCACCACCAGGTTGGCCGTCTGGTCATTGACCGGCCCGACCAGAAAGATCACGCGCTCTTTGAGCAGACGCGAATAAATGTCATAAGAGCGCTCGCCACGGCCCGACTGCTCGATGACCATGGGCACCATGCCCAGGCCCTGGGTTTCCTGCCGGGGAGCGGCGCCGTAGCTGTAGTTTGCAACCATTGTGTATTTCTCCAAAGATGGAAGTACTGTACCTAAAAATAAGTTGGGGCCTGCGCCGTCAAGCACAAGCCCCAAGGCGTTCAAATGGTTATCAAAAGCTTAGTTTTGGGCCATCAAGTCGTCGAAAGAAATCTCTTTTTCGCTGACCTTGGCCTTGGACAGCACAAAGTCAGTGACATTGTTTTCTATCACCACAGATTCGACTTCAGCCATGCGGCGGTTGTCGCCCAGGTACCAGCGCACCACTTCCTGGGGTTTTTCGTAGCTGGCGGCCAGCTCATCGATGTGCGCTTTGAGCTGATCGGGCTTGGCCTGCAACTCGTTCTTGCGCACCAGCTCAGCCACCACCAGGCCCAGACGCACGCGCTTTTCAGCTTGCGGGCGGAAGATGTCGTCACGAATCGGCGCCTTGTCAGCGTCTTTGATGCCGCGCTGCTTGAGGTCGGCGCGGGCCGCTTCAATCATGCGGTCCAACTCGGCTTGCACGCTGGACTTGGGCAGGTCGAGCTCGGCCGTGGCCACCAAAGCGTCCATCACCGCAGATTTATTGCGAGCCAGCAGACGGAACTTGACTTCGCGCTCCAGGTTTTTACGGATGTCGGCGCGCAGACCTTCAACAGTCTCATTGGCAATGCCCAAGGACTTGGCCAGGGCTTCGTTGACTTCAGGCAGGTTGGCAGCTTCAATTTTGTTGAGTGTGACCATGAAGTCAGCCTGCTTGCCGGCCACGTCTTTACCGTGGTAATCGGCCGGAAAGCTCAAGGGGAAGGTCTTGCTTTCGCCCGACTTCATGCCGCGCACAGCGTCTTCAAATTCTTTGAGCATCTGACCTTCGCCGACCAGGAACTGGAAGGCATCGGCTTTGCCGCCTGGGAATGTTTCGCCGTCGATCTTGCCTTCGAAGTCGATGGTCACTCGGTCGCCTTCCTGGGCAGCGCTGTCCATGGCGCGCTGGGCAAAGGTGCGGCGCTGCTTGCGCAGGATGTCGATGGTCTTGTCGATGGCAGCTTCGCTGACCTCAGCGCTGAGCTTGACAACTTCGGCGCCGGAAAGCTCACCGAGCTTAACTTCAGGAAATACCTCGAAAACAGCGTCAAAATGCATTTCGCCTTCGGGCGCGCCTTCTTTTTCGCTGATGCGCGGCTGGCCGGCCACACGCAGTTTGGCTTCGTTGGCAGCAGCTGAAAAAGCCTCGCCCACTTTGTCGTTCATCACTTCATAGTGAACCGAATAACCGTAGCGCTGGGCCACCACGTTCATGGGCACTTTGCCGGGACGGAAACCGTCCATCTTGACTGTGCGGGCCATGCGCTTGAGGCGCGTGTCTACTTCGGACTGGATCGTGCCGACGGGCAGCGACAAGGTCATTTTGCGTTCGAGCTTTTCCAGCGTTTCTACGGTCACGGCCATCAATCTTCTCCTGAAATCTGCTTGTAAGTGTGGTGCGCGGGGCGGGACTCGAACCCGCACATCCTTGCGGACGTCAGGACCTAAACCTGGTGCGTCTACCAATTTCGCCACCCGCGCGCCGTAAACAAAAACGGGAATCAAAAGCCTTTGGGCCTTCGAACTCCCGTCTTCAATCGGTCAACTTGGCATTTTAGCCTGTAACAGGCCCTGTGGACGACTCACGCCGTACCTTGAAGGCGGCAGCGTACATGGCCGGCAAGGCCAGCAGGGTGAGCACGGTGGCGACGATCAGCCCGCCCATGATGCAGACGGCCATTGGCCCCCAGAAAACGCTGCGCGACAGTGGAATCATGGCCAGCACAGCGGCAGCGGCTGTCAGCACAATGGGGCGCAAACGCCGCACGGCCGAATCGACAATCGCCTCCCAGGCAGGCACGCCGCGCGAGCGCTCCTGCTCGATCTGGTCGATCAGGATCACCGAGTTGCGCTGGATCATGCCCATCAGGGCAATCACCCCGAGCAAGGCCACAAAGCCAAAGGGCTTGCCGAAGACCAGCAGCCCGGCCGCTGCGCCGGCAATGCCCAGCGGGCCGGTGATGAACACCAGCAAAGACCGGCTGAAGCTGCGCAGTTGCAGCATCAGCAAGGTGAAGGTCAGGAACAGCATCACCGGCACACCCGCCGCGATGGAGCTGGAGCCCTTGCTGCTTTGCTCCACCGCACCAGCGACGTCGATGCGGTAGCCGGCCATGCCTTTGCCCTGCCACTGTTTTTCCAGGTTTTTGAGCGCCGGCAAAAGTTCGGCGGTGACAGTCGCCCCTTGCAAGCCCTCCACGATGTCGCTTTGCACCGTGATGGCAAAGTCACGGTTCTCACGCCACATCACGCCGGGCTCCCAGGCAAACACCGGCCTGGCGATTTGCACCAGCGGAATAGAGCGGCCCGAGGTGGTGGGCACATAGGCGCTGAACAAGTCGGTGACGGCGTCGCGCTCGGCCCTGGGCTGGCGCAGCACCACCTCAATCAGCTTGTCACCTTCGCGGAACTGGCCCACCGTGCTGCCCGTCAGGGCAATGCTCAGGGCTTGCGCAATCGACTGGCTGCTGACGCCCAGCGCACGCGCCTTGGCCTGGTCCACCTCCAGGCGGATGGTCTTGACGTACTCGTTCCAGTTGTCGTTCACACCCCGGGTGTTGCTGCTGGCTTGCATGAGCTTTTTGACTTCGTCAGCGCGCTCACGCAAGACCACCGGGTCTGCGCCCACCACCCGGAACTGCACCGGGTAAGCCACCGGCGGCCCGTTGGGCAGCAACTTGACGCGCCCGCGCACCTCGGGAAACTCGCTGGCCAGCATCGCGGGTAGCTTGACGCGCAGCGACTCGCGCACTTTCAGGTCTTTGGGGAGGATCAAGAGCTGCGACACATTGGTTTGCGGAAAAACCTGGTCCAGCGGCAGGTAAAAACGCGGCACACCCGAGCCCACCCAGGTGCTCACAGAGCTCACGCCGGGTTCTTGCATCAGGCGCTGCTCAAAGCGCTTGGCGACTTGCTCGTTGGCCGCGAAGGAGGCACCTTCAGGCAGCCAGATGTCGACCAGAATTTCGGGGCGACTGGAGTCCGGGAAAAACTGCTGCTGCACCCG
The DNA here is from genome assembly GCA_947466165.1 of Comamonadaceae bacterium. Taxonomy (GTDB): domain Bacteria; phylum Pseudomonadota; class Gammaproteobacteria; order Burkholderiales; family Burkholderiaceae_C; genus Polaromonas. The sequence goes on from CANIDW010000042.1 coordinate 6,501, forward strand.
GCCCATGCCCACAATGCCCAGCGCAAAAATCAGCACCGTCACGCCGATGGTGGTCCAACGGTATTCCACGCACCAGTTCACGCAGCTCCGGAACAGCTTGTAAAAAGGTGTGTCGAAATGCTCTTCATGCACCGCCGCCCCCGGGCCCGCCGGCTTGGCCTTGAGCAGCAAGGTGCCCAGGTAGGGCACAAAAAATACGGAAGCAAACCAGCTCAGCACCAGCGCAATCACGGTCACCGCAAAGATGGCGAAGGTGTACTCGCCGGTGACCGACTTGGCCAGCCCGATGGGCAAAAAGCCGGCCGCCGTGATCAGCGTGCCCGTGAGCATGGGCATGGCCGTGACCTCGTAGGCAAAGGTGGCGGCGCGAACCTTGTCGTAGCCCTCCTCCATCTTGCGCACCATCATTTCCACCGCAATGATGGCGTCGTCCACCAGCAAACCCAGCGCAATGATCAGCGAGCCCAGCGAAATTTTGTGCAGGCCGATGTCCCAGTAATCCATGGCCAGAAAAGTCACCGCCAGCACCAGAGGAATGGTGATACCCACCACCAGGCCAGGCCGCATGTCAACGTAGTAGCGCTTCCACAGCGGCAGCACTGCAGCGTTGTCACGCGTGTGCAGGCCCAGGCTGATGAAGCTCACTGCCAGCACAATCAGCACCGCCTCGATCAGCACGCTGATGAACTCATTGACCGAACTCGTCACCGCCTTGGGCTGGTCTTGCAACTGCACCAGCTTGATGCCGGCCGGCAGATCGGCTTCCAGGCCGGCGCGCATCTGGGTCAGTGCTTTACCCAGGCGCACGATGTCACCGCCCTTGGCCATAGAGACACCCAGCGCCACGACTTCACGGCCCTGGTGATGCACCTTGATCGATGGCGGGTCGGCATAGCCGCGGTAAACATTGGCAATGTCGCCCAAGCGCGTCTGGCTGCCCGAGGCGCCGCGCACCGGCATGGCCTTGATCTGCTCGACCGCCTGAAACTGCCCGCCCACGCGAATCTGCAACACGTCTTGCGGTGTTTGCAGGGAGCCTGCGAACTCGACCGCGTTTTGCTGGCCGAGTTGGCTTAAAACCTGGCTCATGTCCAGCCCGAGCTGGGCCTGGGCCTTCGAAATATCGATGAATATTTTTTCGTCCTGCGCGCCAAAAATCTCGACCTTGGCCACGTCTTTGACCCGCAGCAGTTGCTGACGCAGCTGGTCGGCAATCACCTTGACTTCGGCGTAGTTAAAGCCGTCAGACTCCAGCGCATAAATGATGCCGTAGACATCACCAAAGTCGTCGTTGAAAAACGGGCCCTGAATACCGGCGGGCAAGGTGGGGCGGATGTCACCGATTTTTTTGCGCACGGTGTACCAGACATTGGCCACCTCGCTGGGCTTGGAATAGTCCTTGAGCTCCATGATGATCTGCGACTCACCCGGCTTGGAATAGCTGCGGATCTTGTCGGCGTAAAGCACCTCCTGCAAGCTGCGCTCCAGCTTGGCAGTGACCAGTTCGGCCATTTGCTGCGTGGTGGCGCCCGGCCACATCGTGCGCACTACCATGGCCCGGAAGGTGAACGGCGGGTCTTCGTCCTGACCCAATTGGAAATACGTGAAGCCCCCCATCAACATCAGCACCACCAACAGGTAGCGCGTCAGCGGGCGGTGATCCAGCGCCCAGCGGGACAGGTTGAATCCGCTGGAGGCTTCCGGCTTGGCAGCGGGCGCGGCGTCGCGCGTTGTTTCGTCATTCATGCCGGCCTCACTTCGCAGCAGGTGTTGTCACAGCGGCTGCAGGCGCAACAGCCGTCGGCATGCCAGACGTCGGCGTGGCCGCTGCCGGCGGCTGGTACAGCCTGACCTTCTGGCCGGGCGTGAGCACATGCACGCCCGCACTCACCACCTGCATGCCCGGCGTCAGCCCGGAAGTGATCACAGCCATGTTGCCGTCGGCATTGGCCACCTGAACATCCTGCGCCCGTACCGTCATGCTGGCCGGCTCCAGCACCCAGACCGAAATGCTAGAGCCCTCCTTGCGCAGCGCGGCAATCGGCAGCTTGATGATGGGTTGCCCCTGCGCCAATTCAGCCGGCAGGCCCGCCAGGCTGACGGTCACGGTAGAACCCAGGGCCGGCGGCTTGGGGCCCGCGTTCAAACTGGCCTTGACCTGGTAAGTGCGGGTGGCCGGGTCGGCACTGGCCGCCACCTCGCGCACCTTGCCTTCTAAAGGCGTGTTGAGCGGCCACACCAGCACCCTCACCGGCATACCCACGCGCATGGCAGCCAGGCGTGAATCCGGCACCGTAAAGACCACATCGCGAGCACCATCTGCCGCAATTTTGAACACCGTCATGCCGGCGCTGACCACCTGGCCGGCCTCGGCCTCCACAGCAGTGACCACGCCGGCCACATCAGACGCCAGCACCGCATAGCCCGACTGGTTGGACTGCGAAGCCAGTTGCGCCTGGGCCTGCTCAAGCTGCGCCTGCGCCGACTTCAGCGTGGCATCGCGCCGGTCCAG
>CANIDW010000043.1 GCA_947466165.1 Comamonadaceae bacterium
ATCTGGAATGTGCGTTTGGTCATGTTGTTCCCGCTTGTCGTGGGTTAGAAGCTGCGAACTGTCAGGGGGATCGAATCCACCGTGAGCGGTTTCATCTGGACGGGCTTGTACGACAGGCGGTTGCCTTGGCTGTGCCACAGCGTGTGCTTGTGCCAGTCGGTGTCGTTGCGGCCGTTCGGGTGCTCGGCGGTGTCGCCGTAGTCGTCGACCGAGTGCGCGCCGCGGCTTTCGTGGCGGGCGGCGGCCGACACGATGGTTGCTTCGGCCGCTTCGATCAGGTTCTCGACTTCCAGTGCCTCGATGCGGGCGGTGTTGAAGATCTTCGACTTGTCTTTCAGGCCGATTTTCTTGACGCGCTCGCGCAGGGCTGCGATCTTGCGCACGCCTTCGTCCATGATGGCCTGCGTGCGGAAAACGCCGGCGTGCTGCTGCATGGCGGCACGGATGTCGTTGGCCACGTCTTGCGCGTACTCGCCTTCGCTGGCGTTGTCCAGGCGTGCGATGCGGGCCAGGGTGAGGTCAGCGGCGTCAGCCGGCAGGCTCTTGTGCGTGGTGGTTTTGTTGAATTCGACGATGTGGTTGCCCGCAGCGCGGCCGAACACCAGCAGGTCGAGCAGCGAGTTGGTGCCCAGGCGATTGGCGCCGTGCACGCTAACGCAAGCGCATTCGCCCACGGCGTACAGGCCGTTGACCACTTCGCTCTGGTTGGCCGCGTTTTGCGTGACCACCTGGCCGTGGATGTTGGTGGGAATGCCACCCATCTGGTAGTGGATGGTCGGCACCACCGGGATCGGCTCACGGGTGATGTCCACGTTGGCAAAGTTATGACCAATCTCGAACACCGAAGGCAGACGTTTCATGATGGTTTCTGCGCCCAGGTGGGTCATGTCCAGGTTGATGTAGTCCTTGTTCGGGCCGCAGCCGCGGCCTTCTTTGATTTCCTGGTCCATGCAGCGCGAGACGTAGTCGCGCGGGGCCAGGTCTTTGTAGGCGGGGGCGTAGCGCTCCATGAAACGCTCGCCGTTGCTGTTGCGCAGAATCGCGCCTTCGCCGCGGCAGCCTTCGGTCAGCAACACGCCGGCGCCATGCACGCCGGTGGGGTGGAACTGCCAGAACTCCATGTCTTCAAGCGGTATGCCGGCGCGAGCTGCCATGCCCAGGCCGTCGCCGGTGTTGATGAAGGCATTGGTCGAAGCCGCAAAAATACGACCCGCGCCGCCGGTGGCCAGCAGCGTGGTCTTGGCTTCAAAAATATGCACGTCGCCCGATTCCATCTCGATGGCGGTCACGCCAACCACGTCGCCCTTGGCGTCCCGGATCAGGTCCATGGCCAGCCACTCCACGAAGAAGCTGGTTTTTTCTTTGACGTTTTGCTGGTACAGCGTGTGCAGCATGGCGTGGCCGGTCCGGTCGGCAGCAGCGCAGGCGCGTTGAACAGCTTTTTCGCCGTAGTTGGCAGTGTGGCCGCCAAAGGGGCGCTGGTAAATCGTGCCGTCAGGGTTGCGGTCAAAAGGCATGCCCATGTGCTCGAGGTCATAGACGACCTTGGGCGCTTCGCGGCACATGTATTCAATGGCGTCCTGGTCGCCGAGCCAGTCGGAGCCTTTGACGGTGTCATAGAAATGGTAGTGCCAGTTGTCTTCAGACATGTTGCCCAGCGAGGCGCCAATGCCGCCCTGGGCTGCCACGGTGTGCGAGCGGGTTGGAAATACTTTGGAGAGAACGGCCACGTTCAGGCCGGCGCGTGCCAGTTGCAAAGAGGCGCGCATGCCTGAGCCACCGGCCCCTACGATAACGACGTCAAATTTACGCTTTGGAATTTTGGAGGAGAGGGTCATGATTTTCTTAGAAGCGCCACAAAACTTGAACGGCCCAACCGGAACATGCCACGAGCCAAACAATCGTAAAAACCTGAAGCGACAAGCGAACGGCTACGGGCTTGACGTAGTCCATGAAGACGTCACGCATGCCAACCCAAACGTGCCAGAGCAGGCACAAAATGACCGCAAAGGTCAATGTTTTCATGGTTTGTGAGGCAAAGATGCCCGACCACTTGTCGTAGCCGATGGGGCCCTTGCTCAGCAGCAGCTGCGCCAGCAACACGATAGTGAAAATCGCCATGACCGCGGCTGTGACGCGCTGGCTGAGCCAGTCACGCAGACCGTAGTGGGCACCGACAACGATGCGCTTGGAGCCGTAATTGACAGACATGCTTGTTGTTCCTCAGAGGCTGGATTAGTAAAGGCCGAAGAGTTTGGCGCCGAGCAGGGCAGTGAGCGTCAGGCTGATGGTCAGCACCACCTTGGCCGAGCTTTTACCGAACTGCAACTCAACGGCTTTATGGCTGATGTCCATCCACAGGTGGCGCAGGCCTGCGGTGAAGTGGTGCAAATAAGCCCAGATCAAGCCCAGCGCGAGCAGCTTCCAGATGAAGCCCGGCAAACCCAGCATGCCCACGCTGAAAGCATTGGTGAAACGGGTAAAGGAGATTTCGGAAGAAATGGAGGTGTCAAACATCCAGATGATGAAGGGCATGAGCGCAAACATCATCACGCCGCTGACCCGGTGCAAGATCGAAACCCAACCGGCTGCAGGCAGTCTGTAAGTGGGAAGGTCTGTGAAAGCGTTGATATTTCTAAACTCGGGCCGTTGCTTGGCTGGTGTTGTCGCTGTTTCGGACATGCGCTGCTTTCTGTGTGATTTTGAGTAACAGGTTAGTTAGCAAGACCTGCTCAACATTAAATTCTATTGCAATGCAGCATGAATTTTGCACTGTCTTGATGCAGATCGTTTGTTTTCACAAAAAATGATGCTACCAATAGGGGATTTGTTCGCAAGCTGACACGGGGGTTACAAATCGTCGAGGTTTTTCAGCATGGCGGCAGCGCTGTCCCGTATCGACTGGCGTTCCTCGGGGCTGATGCGCTGCAGGTTCTTGACCATCAGGGCGGTACGCGGGTTGCCGGCAAAGCTGGCTTCATGACTGTCCAGAAAGTTCCAGTACAGCACGGTCATGGGGCAGGCCTGCGGCCCGCTGCGTGTGTCGGGCTTGTAGCTGCAGTCGCCGCAGTAGTTGCTCATGCGTTTGACATAAGCGCCACTGGCCACATAGGGCTTGGAGGTGAAGCGCCCGCCATTGGCAAACAGCGCCATACCGGCCGTGTTGGGCAGCTCAACCCACTCGACGGCGTCCACATAGACAGCCAGGTACCAGTCGCACAATGTTTGAGGCTTGATCTGCGCGGTGACGCCGAACATGCCGGTGACCATCAGGCGCTGGATATGGTGGGAGTAGCCGTTGGCCAGGGTCTGGCTGATGCACTGGCGCATGCAGTTCATCTTTGTCTTGCCCGTCCAGTACCAAGCGGGCAGGGGGTTCTCGTGGCCGTAGTGGTTGGCTTCTTTGAGGCCCGGCATGTCCAGAAAATAAACCCCGCGAATAAATTCGCGCCAGCCCAGCACCTGCCTTATGAAGCCTTCGACGCTGGCCAGCGGCAGATTGCGCTGGTGCAAAGCAGCTTCGGTGGCTTGAACCACTTCAAGGGGATGCAGCAGTTTGAGGTTGAGTGAGCTTGACAGCAGCGCGTGCCAGCCGAAGTCCAGCCCGGTCCACATGGCGTCCTGGTGCGCACCAAACAGCGGCAGCCGGTACTCGATGAAATCAGCCAGCGCCAGCAGAGCCTGCTCGCGGGTCACCGGCCAGTTGAAGCGGCTCAGCTCGCCCGGGTGGTCGTCAAAGCGCTCTGCCACCAGCAGCAGCACCTGGCGCGTGATGTCGTCTTGCGCAAAGACCAGCGGCTGAGGCAGGTCCTTCGGGCCGGCTTTGCCAAAGCCTTTGCGGTTGTCGGCGTCAAAGTTCCATTGCCCGCCCAGCGGTTGCTCACCGTCCATCAGCACCTTGTATTGCTGGCGCATCTTGCGGTAGAAAAACTCCATACGCAGACTGTCAGATCGGCCTGCCCAATGGCGGAACGCCGGCAGACTGCATAAAAAATGTTTGTCCTCGCGCCAACCGAGCGGGGTGCGCTGGCCCTGCTCGGGCTTGCAGGTTTTTTCTATCAGTGAGCGTACGCGCAGGTCGCCGGGCTCCACTCCGATCACGCGTTCCGGTTGCAGCGCCAGCAGCGCGGCGCGCAGGCCGGTGGCCAGCGTCTGGTCGCCCTCGTTCTCCAGTGCGCGGTAGTGCACCGTGATTCCGCGTTGCCGTAGCTTTTCGGCAAAGTGCCGCATGGCCGACAGGAACAGCGCAGTGCGCGCTTTGTGCGACCAGACGTGGGTGGATTCTTCGAAGGCCTCGATCATCAGCACGGCGTCGTGCCCGGCGTCCAGGCCGTCGAACAAGCTGGAATCGATGTCGAGCTGATCGCCCAAAACCAGCAAGAGATGGCGGCAGGGCGGTTTCATGGCGGGGTCCGTTCTGCCGCCGGTGTGCTGCCCTTGCCGCTTTTGCGGGCTCGGCAGGCGTCAGAGCAATATTTCACGTCAGCCCAGTTTTTGGCCCAGCTTTTACGCCAGACCATGTCGCGTCCGCAAACCAGGCAGGGCTTGCTGGGCAGCGCGGCCTTGTTGCCTTTGAAGCCTTTTTGCGCCGCCATGCCTTAGCTCAGGCTGTTGCGGTAGTGATGGGTGTCGGTGCGGTACAGTCCGCGCCGCAATTCCATGGGCAGGTCGTTGTAAGTGAAGGCAGTACGCTCTACGCTTAACAGCGGCTCGCCAGCTTTGACCTTGAGCAGTTCGCAGGCGGGCTCGCTGGCCGCCAGGGCCCGGATTTTTTCTTCAGCGCGCACCATGCGCACACCGAATTCGGTTTCAAACAGGGCGTACATCGGGCCGCGGTAGCTGTCCAAGCGTTCGGCCGTTAAGCCCTTGAAGGGCGCGGCCGGCAGCCAAAGGTCTTCCAAAATAGTGGCTACCTGCTGGAAGGACAAGACCCTTCGCACATGCAAGACCGCATCGCCGCTGCGCAAGCCCAGAGCGCGCGCAATGTCGGCCGGCGCACGCAGGCGTTTGCACTCAATGATGCGCCGCTGTGCAGGGCCTTCGCTGCTGGCATCGCCGGTGTCCGGCAGCAAGCGTAAAAAACGGTATTGCACTTGCTGCTCGGCGTGGGTGGCGACAAAAGTGCCTTTGCCCTGGCGGCGCACCACCAGGTTTTCGGCGGCCAGCTCGTCTATCGCTTTGCGCACCGTGCCCTGGCTGACGCGAAAGCGCGCGGCCAGGTCCATCTCGCTGGGGATCACGTCCCCCGGCTTCCACTCGCCATCTTGCAGGCTTTGCAGGATCAGTACTTTGATTTGTTGGTAAAGCGGACTGAAGGCCGGGGTGCCGCCTGGGCCGGCTTCTTGAATGGAAGTCATGATGTCGGGCTGTGGGGTCGATCAGGTGTGCACATGGATGAAAAGTAGTGCGAATGTTATCTTATATAAGACATAAGACAAATTGACCATTGGGGGTTTTCCCGCGTAAAATAATTGGCTGAATCCCAAGCGCAAGTTCACGACTGCGCGTCCAACTGATCAACAACCTTCCTGGAGTTTCGTCATGAGCAAAAAACCCGTCCGTGTTGCCGTCACTGGTGCCGCCGGTCAAATTGGTTACGCCCTGTTGTTCCGCATCGCCTCCGGCGAAATGCTGGGCAAGGACCAGCCGGTTATTTTGCAATTGCTCGAAGTGCCTGCTGAAGGCCCGCAAAAGGCGCTCAAGGGCGTCATGATGGAACTCGAAGACTGTGCTTTCCCGCTGCTGGCCGGCATGGAAGCCCATGGCGACCCGATGACCGCCTTCAAAGACACCGACTACGCCTTGCTGGTCGGTTCCATGCCCCGCAAAGCCGGTATGGAGCGCGCTGAGCTGCTGGCCATCAACGGTCAGATCTTCACCACCCAGGGCAAGGCCCTGAACGCTGTCGCCAGCCGCAATGTCAAGGTGCTGGTGGTCGGTAACCCCGCCAATACCAACGCCTACATCGCCATGAAAAGCGCGCCGGACCTGCCACGCAAAAACTTCACCGCCATGCTGCGCCTGGACCACAACCGTGCTTTGTCGCAAATTGCGGCCAAGACCGGCACGCAGGTCGCCGACATCGAAAAGCTCACCGTCTGGGGCAACCACTCGCCCACCATGTACGCCGACTACCGCTTTGCCACTGTGGGCGGCAAAAAGGTCAAAGACCTGATCAACGACCAGGTCTGGAATGCCAGCGTGTTCCTGCCCACCGTCGGCAAGCGCGGCGCGGCCATCATTGAAGCGCGTGGCTTGTCTTCTGCGGCATCGGCTGCCAATGCCGCCATCGACCACATGCGCGACTGGGCCCTGGGCTCCAGGGGCAAATGGGTCACCATGGGCATTCCTTCAGACGGCCAGTACGGCATTCCCAAAGACACCATGTTCGGCTTTCCGGTCACCACCGAAGGCGGCGAGTACAAGCTGGTAGAAGGTCTGGAGATCGATGCCTTCAGCCAGGAATGCATCAACAAGACGCTCAAAGAATTGCAAGACGAGCAAGCCGGCGTCGCTCACCTGCTGTAAGGGCTGTAAGCCGCTTGCCGCGGTTGACACCGCACACCATGCAACACCCGCGCGACGTTCTTCTTGGCGCTCAGGCTGCGGCCGGCGTATTGCCGGTGTGCGACCACTACAGCGGCGTTGAGCCGCGCATGCGCAAAAGCCTGCAGCTGCAGGCCGAGATGAGCCAGGAGTTCGGCGCCTGCGTGTTTGATGTCACGCTGGACTGCGAAGACGGTGCCCCCGTGGGCGGCGAGGCTGATCACGCCGCGCTGGTGGTTTCTTTGCTGCTGGCCGCAGCCCCTGGTGCCCGCGTGGCAGCGCGTATTCATCCGATTGATCACCCGGCCTTTGAGGCGGACATTGCCACCATCGTCGGGCAGGCAGGTCACCGGCTGAGCCACCTGATGATTCCCAAGGTCGAATCTGCTGCGGATGTTCAGCGCGTTGTCAAAGCCCTGGAGGATGTGGGTTCTGCGGCGGCTGCGGCTTTACCGCTGCACGTACTGATCGAGTCGCCGCTGGCGGTTCACAACGCTTTTGAAATTGCCGGCCAGCCGCGTGTGCAGTCCCTGAGTTTCGGCTTGATGGATTTTGTTTCCAGTCACAACGGCGCCATACCGGCTGAGGCCATGGGTAGCAGCGGCCAGTTCAGCCACCCGCTGGTGCTGCGCGCCAAGCTCGCGATTGCTTCGGCCTGCCATGCACATGGCAAAGTGCCTTCGCATTGTGTGGTGACCGAATTCAGCGACGCTGCCGCCATGCAAAGTGCCGCGCTGCGCGCCAGCCGGGAGTTCGGCTACACCCGCATGTGGAGCATTCACCCCGGCCAGATCCGCCCGATTCTGGCGGCCTTGGCACCCCAGGCCGATGAGCTGGCGTTTGCCGCAGAGTTGATCGTTGCGGCCGACCGCGCGCAATGGGCCCCCATCAGCTTTCAGGGCAAGCTGCACGACCGTGCCAGCTACCGTTATTTTTGGCAGTTGTTGGAGCGTGGCCACCAAACCGGCGCCATCCTGCCTGAGGCGGTCCAAGGGTATTTCCTCAGACACGCTGCGGCGGGCTGAGAGCAAGCTGGCTTGCATGAACTTCATCTACATCACCCCCCTTGTGCTGGCTTGCTGGGGCTTGGCCTTTGACGTTTCGGCCCAGACCGCCGGGGCCAACACCTCTAAGCCGGCTGCCAAGCCAGCCAAACAGCGCCAAGCGGCGCCAGCGAACAGCATCAGCCGTACTGAAATCCGCAGCACCGCCGCTCAGATGGCGGCCGGTATTGCAGCAGCTGAAGCCTTAATCGAGCCGGCTGAGTTGGCGATTGCCGAGCGCGTGCACACGGGCGTGATGCCTTGCGAGATGGGGACATCAGTCACCTTGGCCAGCGATCCGGCGGCCCCCGGCTACTTCGACATGCATGGTAAAAATTTCCGTTTTCGCATGGTTCCTGTGACTACGGCCACCGGAGCGATCCGCCTGGAAGACCGCCAAGCCGGTGCGGTGTGGCTGCAGCTGCCCAACAAGTCGATGCTGATGAATCAGAAAATCGGCCAACGCATGGCCGACGGTTGCATGAGCCAATTGCAGCTTGTGGTGGCCCAGGCCATGAAAGACGTGCCGCCACCGGACTTGCTGGGCCCGCCTGCGGCTGGGTCTGTGACCACAACCCGCCCTTGAATATTTTTTTACGAAGTTTCCAACCCCTCTTTTTTTGTACACCAGGAGAAAAATAGTGTCTGAGTTTTTGACTGCTTACCGCGCCCATGTCGCCGAACGTTCCGCTCAGGGTATCCCGCCAGTGCCTTTGTCTGCTCAGCAAACTGCTGAGGTCATTGATCTGCTGAAAAACCCGCCCAAGGGCGAAGAAAAACCCCTGGTCGATCTCATCACTTACCGCGTGCCGGCGGGTGTGGATGATGCTGCCAAAGTCAAGGCCAGTTACCTGGCGGCTGTAGCGCACGGCACTGAAAAGTGCACGCTCATCAACCGTCAGCAAGCCACGCATCTGCTGGGCACCATGCTGGGCGGCTACAACATCAGCCCCCTGATTGATTTGCTCGGCGATGCAGACGCCGCAGTGGCCCAAGAGGCTGCCAAAGGACTGAAGTTCACCTTGCTGATGTTTGACCAGTTTCATGACGTGCAGGAAAAGGCCGAACAGGGCAATGCTCACGCCAAGTCTGTGTTGCAAAGTTGGGCTGACGCGGAGTGGTTCACCTCGCGCCCGGAAGTGCCCAAGTCGATTCAATTGACAGTGTTCAAGTGCGCCGGCGAGATCAACACCGACGACCTGTCCCCGGCGCCTGACGCCTGGAGCCGCCCTGACATTCCGCTGCATGCCATTGCCATGCACAAAAATGCCCGCCCCGGTATCACCCCTGAAGAAGACGGGAAACGCGGCCCGGTCAAGTTCATCGAAGAACTCAAGGCCAAGGGCAACCTGGTGGCTTACGTCGGTGACGTGGTCGGCACCGGCTCTTCACGCAAATCTGCCACCAACTCGGTGTTGTG
>CANIDW010000044.1 GCA_947466165.1 Comamonadaceae bacterium
CCATGTCAACCATGACGGCGCCACTGGACTGACGGGCGATTTCGCCGGTTTCCATCGTGACCTTGTGTTGGCCCCACTGGAAGGTTTTGCTCACTTTATTGAAAATGCTCATGTTTATTCTCCATTTAAGTCGGGTGCATGAGGCTGCTACCCAATGCCCGGAGCGGGCCGGCTGAACACGATGCCATTCCACAAAATGCCTGAGAACCTCGGAAAACCGGGGTTGTGACAGGACTTTTCTTGTGGAATGACACAGCGCGTGCTCTTTTTGCCTTGCTCCGAAGTAAAAAACGCCTGAGCTAGTGAACTAACTCAGGCGTTCTTCAAAGTTGTCAGTGCTTACTTACGCAGGCCAAGTTTGGCGATCAGCGCAACATAACGGGGTGCATCCTTGGACCTCAGGTAGTCCAGCAGTTTGCGGCGGCGGCTGACCATGCGCAGCAGACCACGACGGCCGTGGTGGTCTTTGGCGTGGGTCTTGAAGTGAGGCATCAATTCATTGATGCGGCCGGTCAGCAGGGCCACTTGAACTTCCGGGCTGCCGGTATCGCCAGCCTGGCGTGCGTTGGCCTGAACGATGTCGGCCTTGATCGATTTTGCAATCATGGTTTTTCCTTTAGGAACTTGCGAACGGAGCAGTGTTCCCGAAGTGGGACTTGACCGCTGACCGCCGTGTTAATTGCAGCACCGGCACGGGGCCGATTTAGCAAAGCCTTGGATTATAGCCCAGCGGGCAGCTTGTTTTGGGCCAGCCAAACGGCCAGCCTTTGCGCGCCCTGGCGCAGGCGCTCCGGCTGCTGGCTGGCAAAACACCAGCGCAGCCAGCCCTGCTCAGCGGGGTCAGTGCTGTTTGTAAACGCCGCACCCGGGGCCAGACCCAACCCGGCCTCGGCCACCAGGCGCTTTGCGGTGGCCAGCGAGTCCTGAAACTCAGGCCGTCCGGTCAGCCTGAAAAACGCGTACATGCCGCCGGCCGCCGGCGCCAGCTGCACGCCCGGCAACGCCTGCAACAGCGGCACCAGGGTGTCGCGGCAGGCCTTGAGGTGCGCCACCACACGGGGCGTGACCTCCGCTGTGCGCTGCAGCGCCACCACCCCGGCACGCTGCACAAACACCGGCGAGCAGGAGGTGTTGAACTCGATCAGCTTGCCCATGTGTGGCGTCATGTCGGGCGGCATCACCAGCCAGCCCAGGCGCCAGCCTGTCATCAAAAAGCTCTTGGAAAAGCTGTGCACCACCACCAGCCTGTCCTGGGGATCTGCAATGTCCAGAAAACTCGGCGCGCAGCCGTTGGGCGTGGGCTCGTAATAAAGCCGCTCATACACCTCGTCGGCCAGTATCCAGGTGCCGGTGCTGCGGCAATGCGCCAGCAGGGTTTGCTGCTCGGCGCGGCTGAGCGTCCAGCCGGTCGGGTTGTTGGGAGCGTTGAGCACCAAGAGCCGCGTGGCCGGCGTGATGGCCGACAGCAGTTCGGCCATGTCCAGCTGCCACTGGCCGTCCACTGGCCGCAGGCTGACGCAATGCAGCTCGGCGCCCATGACGGCCGGCTGCGCTGTCAGGTTGGGCCAGACCGGCGTCACCACCACCACCCGGTCACCGGCGTTGACCAGCGCCTGCACGGCCAGCATCAGCGCATTCACACCACCGGCCGTCACCGCCACGCGGTCCACGCCCACGGGCGCGGCACCGGCTGTGCGCATGGCGCTGCAGTAACGGGCAATTTCCTCGCGCAGTTCGGGCAGGCCCAGGTTGTGCGCATAAAAGGTTTCGCCGCTGTTCATTGAATCAGCTGCCGCCTGCCGTATGAAAGCCGGCGTCACTTCATCGCTTTCGCCAAACCAGAACTTGAGAACGTCGTCCCGACCCATTGCGGCATTGGCCACCTGGCGGATCATGGATTCTTCGAGGCTCAGAACGGCTTGGCGCATGGCAAAAGGCCTTTGTAAAACATCAAACTCAAAAAAGGACTCACGAGGGCCGGTTCATCTGGCAGCTGTGCGGCTGCTCGGCGCCGGTTTGCGAAATGGTTTTGATGACCCTGAAACCAAAGCCGGAACCCTCAACATCAAACTTCACACCGGGCGCGCCCTGCCGGTCCATCACCGCCACCCGCAGCGGTTGCTGAAACTGGTGATCGGCCGCGCGCATGGCGCCGGCGAGACCCGACACATTGACACTGACTTTTTCCATCTGCCGCGCCACGGCGGCTGCTTCCGAGCTGCCGGCTTTTTCGATGCTCTGGGTCAGCGCCTCCACCATGAGCTGCATGCGCATGTGCACATAGTCGTCCTGCGGCTTGGGAAAGCGCTGCCTAAAGGCCTGGTAAAAGCGCTCCGAATCAGCGCCCGGCGTGTTCGGAAACCAATCCGCCACCGCAATCACCTTACCCACGCCGGCCTCGGCCAACACGCCGGGCACACCCAGCGCGTTCCCATAAAAGGTGTAGAACTTGCCTTCAAAGCCAACGTCCTTGGCGGCTTTGACCAAGAGCGTGAGGTCATTGCCGAAGTTGCCGGTCAGCACAGCCTGAGCGCCGCTTTGTTTGATCTTGACGGCATAGGGCAAAAAATCCTTCACGCGCGCCATCGGGTGCAGCTCGTCGCCAACGATCTGCACGTCGGGCCTTTGCTGGCCCAGCTGCTTTCTGGCTTCGCGCAGCACCGACTGACCGAAGCTGTAGTCCTGCCCGATCAGGTAAATGCTTTTGAGCGCCCTATCGTCCTTGAGCACATCCATCAGCGCGGCCATGCGCATGTCGGCATGCGCGTCAAAGCGAAAGTGCCAGAAGCTGCATTTCTCGTTGGTCAGCGCCGGCTCTACCGCCGAGTAATTGAGAAACAACACCCGCTTGGCCGGCTCGCGCTCGTTGTGTTTGTTGATGGCGTCAATCAACACCGCCGCGGTGGCCGACGAATTGCCCTGCGCAATGACGCGGATGCCGTCGTCGATAGCCGAGCGCAGTGCAGCCAGCGCCTCTTCGTTCTGGCCCTTGCTGTCGTAACGCTCGATGCGCAGCGCTTGAGCGCCAGACGGTAACTTGACGCCGCCACGCGCATTAACGCGCTCTGTGGCCCACACCAGATTGCGAAAGACCGCTTCACCCGTGTTACCGAAAGGACCGGATAGGCTTTCAATCAAAGCGATACGCACAGCAGGCGCGGCGCTCTGGGCCACGGCCATGACCGGCAGACAGGCCGCCAGGGCCAACAAGCCAAGGGCCAGAAATCTCAGACCATGTTTCAAAACAATGTGCATCAGACGATCAAGGCTTGGGTATTGGAAAGCGCCGCAGCGTCGCGGCTGATGTCGTCCAGCGGCCAGCGCGGCTTGACGTCAAAAGTGTAGGCCGTCTGCAAATCTTGCAGCCCGGCCTGCAAGCGCATGCCGGCGGCCAGCGCGATCATGGCGCCGTTGTCGGTGCACAAATGCAGCTCGGGGTAATGCACGCGAATACCGCGCTGCCGGCACACCGCATTGAGCTGGCTGCGCAGCGCGGCGTTGGCGCCCACACCACCTGCGACGACCAGGCGCTTGAGGCCGGTTTGCGCCATGGCGCTCATGGATTTTTTGACCAGCACCTCGACGATGGCCGCCTGCGTCGATGCGGCCAAATCGGCCTTGCGGCTGTCGAGCGCGTCACCCAGCTTTTTAGCCTGCGTCAACACCGCGGTTTTCAGGCCAGCAAATGAAAAATCAAGCTCACCGCTGTGCAGCAAAGGCCGAGGCAGTTTGAAGGCCGTGGCATCGCCTTGCTCTGCCAGCTTGGCCAGGTGCGGCCCGCCGGGGTAAGGCAAGCCCATGAGCTTGGCCGACTTGTCAAAAGCCTCACCCGCCGCGTCATCAATACTTTCGCCCAGCAATTCGTAACTGCCCACGCGGTCCACCCTCATCAGCTGCGTGTGGCCACCCGACACCAGCAAAGCCACAAAAGGAAACTCCGGCGGATCGGCACTTAAAAATGGCGAGAGCAAATGGCCTTCAAGGTGATGCACACCCATCACCGGCTTGCCCAAGCTGGCGGCCAGCGCGCAGGCCACGCCGGCGCCCACCAGCAACGCACCTGCCAGCCCCGGGCCACGCGTGTAGGCCACAACGTCCACCTCCGGCAAAGCGCGGCCAGCCTGACCCATCACCTCAGCAATCAGCGGCAACACGCGGCGAATATGGTCACGGCTGGCGAGCTCCGGCACCACGCCGCCATAGGCCTGGTGCATCTCGATCTGGCTATACAAGGCGTGCGAAAGCAGCACCGGCACGCCTGTGCCCGAGGCATCTACCAGCGCCACGCCGGTTTCATCGCAAGAAGACTCCACGCCCAGCACCAGCCTGGCGGGGGCGCTGTCTGGAGAAGGAGTGGGGGGGAAAGCAGGGGCGGCAAGGGTCATATAGGGGGATTGAGTTTAGGGCAGCGTCAGGGCGACGACGTGCAAGATCAATGCCGGCCCTTTAACGCGGGGGCCGTATGGCCAGCGTTTTTTGCTTAGCAACGCACCAAATAAATATTGAATTTTTTAATTCTTTAGAATACATTTAAAGCGCTTATTCTTCCAGAAATTGGTTCTTAAAGTTAAGTTTAAGCTGAGGCGAATTGCCGACTTTTCAGACATGTTGTACCTGCACTTTTATGCAAATTAAAAGGCAAAGCTTCTATGAATTTACTTCAAACTTTTTATCCAGAGTTGCTGGGTATTCATTGGTTTGCGAGATAAATCTAATTTTTGAGTAGCCAAAAAAGGAAGTCGGAATGCCCTATATCGCAATCTTTGGCGTCACTTATTTGGTCGTGGCAATCATGGTCTTTGTTTTGCTCGCTAGAAAAACTGCGCAAGTTGGAGCCAACATGCTGAACCAAGGCATTCCACGCGAGAACGTGGACGACCTCTACCGTTCCATGCAAGGCAAAACGCTTCTGGCCACGCTACAAGCAACAGCGATCACTGGCACTATCTTGGGAGGACTGATTTCTCTTGTTGTTCGGGTGCTCGAATAGCATGGTTATTTATAACAACTTGTTCCAGCCGATGACCTCTCTTTTGTCGGTTCCAGCTGAACGCGGGCATTAGGCATCGCATGACCGAATTTTTCAATTTTGTCGGTGGAGCTTTAATCGGCTGGTTCATATCGCATTGGTATTACGCCAAGGCAAGCAGGGATCAATCGGAAGCGATAAAAAAGCTGACTCAAGACCTACGACCCAAGACGACACTCCATGACTTCGAAGAAATGCTTGCTCGCAGCTCGTGGACGAAGAACTACATAGATCACACCGAACTGTGGATCGCAGACGAAGACAACACCTTTCAGATGCAGCGCGGCGAGAAAAGCAAGGACTTCACTGAGCGCTGGACGAAAGTACATCCGGATCCAAATAGCGCCTCCTACCCGATCTACTTGAAGATCGGCAGCAGCGTGATCAAGGAGCTTACCTTCATCTCCGCAGACGGTGGACGCATCTTTGTCCCAATGCCTGGCGTTCGTCCCTTGCCAGACGAAACCACCGATTACTTCTGGAACCTTGGCAGCCTGGAAGTTCGAGTCTGTCGGGTTGTAGGCGAGTACTACCGCTACAACAACCTTGAGGGCGTTGCGAGATTGTCCAATGTTTCCCTCGTGAAGTAAGCGATGCCTAATCTGCGATAAAACACGAAGACCGCTCATTGTTTTCATATCTCAATCGCAAAGCACCCACTACCCATTCTTGAGCTCGACGATCGTGCTTTCTGATCAATTTTCAATGGCGAATCTGATTTGTGTGGACCGACACAGGCCCGATCGACGTCGAGATAGTGGATTACCACTGAAGGAAAAATTATGGCTCGTCCTGTGAACCGCATGCGCCCCGTTCATCCCGGTGAGGTTCTTCGCGAAGACTACCTCACGCCACTCGGACTGAGCGTGAACGCTCTGGCAATAGCTTTGGGTGTACCTGCCACCCGAATTCATGAGATCGTTAAAGAACGACGCGCCGTCACCGCAGACACGGCCGCAAGGTTGGCAAAGCATTTCGGCGGGGACGCTGCTTCATGGCTTGCCATGCAAGCCAATTACGACCTGAAGACACTGCCCACCTTAGGTGACATCGAGCGCAAGGTGGCAGTTCGCGAGCAACTCGCGGCTTAGCGCGACATGGCGCCACCAGCTGGTACAAGCCGTTTGCTCCCCGAGCCACCCAATAAGCACATAACTCAAAGTCATCAACGCTCACTCACAATGAGCGCATGGGCATCAGCATCTACATCAAGGAAATCGGGCGCGGCAAGGACGGGGCGCGTTCGCTCACGCGCTTGCAAGCGGCCGATTTGCTGGGCCAGGTGCTCGACGGCGCAGTGAGCGACCTCGAGATCGGTGGTTTTTGCCTGGCGATGCGCATCAAGGGCGAAACGCCAGAAGAGATGGCCGGCTTTCTGGACGCCACGCATGCGCGGCTGGCGCGCTTTCCCGACAGCGGCCGCCCCACCGTGGTTTTGCCCAGCTACAACGGTGCGCGCAAGCTGCCGGTGCTCACGCCGCTGCTGGCCCTGCTGCTGGCGCGTGAAGGCCTTAGCGTGCTGGTACACGGCACCGCCACCGAATCGCAACGGGTCTTAGGCTCTGATGTTTTGGCCGCGTTGAACATCGCCCCTTTGTCGCGCATCGACCCATTGCCCGCCGGCCAAGTCGCCTTTGCGCCCACTGAACTGCTGTGCCCCGGCCTCAAACGACTGCTCGACGTGCGGCGCCTGGTCGGTCTGCGCAACCCGGCGCACAGCCTGGTCAAACTCATGAACCCCTGCCTGGGGCAGGCGCTGGTGGTCAGCAGTTACACGCACCCCGAATACGCTATTTCGATGGCGCAGACGATAGAGCTGATGCAGGCCCATGCGCTGCTGCTGCGCGGCACCGAAGGCGAGGTGGTGGCTGACGCGCGTCGCATGCCGCCAATGGATGGTTTTTTGCAGGGCCAGCGTATGGCGCTGGAAACCGCACAGAGCGGCACGCTGGCCAGCCTGCCAGACCTGCCCAAGGCGATCGATGCAGCCACCACGGCGGCCTATACCGAAGCGGTGCTGGCCGGCCGTCAAGCCGTGCCAACACCGATTGCGCGACAGGTGGAGCACATTTTGCAATTGACGAAAAAAATGACTTCAGCATCATGAACAAGAACGACCATTTCACTCCAAACGCCCGCGGACAGTGCACGCTGGTCGGTGCCGGCCCGGGTGATCCGGAACTGCTCACCCTCAAAGCGCTCAAGGCCATCCAGGCCGCCACCGTGCTCTTGGTCGATGACCTGGTGAGCGACGAGATCGTTGCTTTTGCGCCTGCGGGTACACGCATCGTCTACGTCGGCAAGCGTGGCGGATGCAAGTCCACGCCGCAGGACTTCATCCAAAAACTCATGATCACGGCTGCGCGCGAAGGGGAGAATGTGGTCCGACTTAAAGGCGGCGACCCTTTCATCTTCGGCCGTGGCGGCGAAGAGCGCGAGCATCTGCAAGCCGCCGGCGTCAAAGTCACGGTCATCAACGGCATCACCGCCGGTCTGGCCGCTGTCACCAGCCTTGGCGTGCCGCTGACGCACCGCGAGCATGCGCATGGCGTGGTGTTTGTCACCGGCCACGCCAAGCCGGGCGATGCCGGCACTGACTGGCGCGTCTTGGCCGCCACCGCGCACAGCGCCCGGCTGACCCTGGTGATTTACATGGGCATGAGCGGCGCAAGCCGCATTCAAACCGAGCTGTTGACCGGCCTGCCCGCCAGCACACCGGTGGCGGTGATTCAAAACGCCTCGCTGCCCACGCAGCGCCACATCAGCAGCACGCTGGGCGAGTTGACTACGGACATTGAGACTCACAACATTGCCAGCCCTTCGGTCATTGTGGTGGGCGATGTGGTCGGCTGTCTGACGCTGGCAGCCGCGCATCCCCAGGCCGCTGCGGCCTGACGCGGAGCCCGGCCTTGGGCCGGCTTCAATACACTTCCCGCATGCATTCATTTGACGTGGTGGTGATCGGTGCCGGCGCTGCCGGCCTTTTTTGTGCGGGCGTGGCCGGCCAGTTGGGTCTGCGCGTGCTGGTGCTGGACCACAGCGAGAAAGTGGCGGAGAAGATCCGCATCTCGGGTGGCGGGCGCTGCAACTTCACCAACATCGGCACCACGCCGGCGCAGTTCCTCAGCGACAACCCGCATTTTTGCCGCTCTGCCCTGTCGCGTTACACGCCGCAGGACTTTATCGCGCTGCTGCAAAAGTACCAGATTCCTTTTCACGAAAAACACAAAGGCCAGCTGTTTTGCGACCGCTCTGCCGACGACATCATTCAGTTGCTGCTGGCCGAGTGCAATGCCGGCGGCGTCGAGCGCTGGCAGCCCTGTCGCGTCAAAAGCCTGCAGGCCGCTTCAGCCGGAGGCTACGAGATTGACAGCGATCGCGGGCCGATTACCAGCGCGCAAGTGGTGATCGCCACCGGCGGCTTGTCCATTCCCAAGATAGGCGCCAGCGATTTCGGCTACCGCATTGCCAAACAGTTCAAGCTGCGCCTGGTCGAGCCACGGGCAGCGCTGGTACCGCTGACTTTTGACGGCCAGGGCTGGACGCCTTATGCGCAGCTGGCCGGCCTGGCCTTGCCGGTGCAGATCGAAACCGGGCCGGCCGATGCCAGCCCCAAGCAGCGCAAAAAAGCTGTGGTTTTTAGCGAAGACCTGCTGTTCACCCACCGCGGCCTGAGCGGGCCGGCGGTGCTGCAAATCTCCAGCTTCTGGCGAGAAGGCCAGCCCGTGCGCATCAACCTGGCGCCCGGCACCGACCTGGGCGCCACGCTGCTGCAAGCCAAAAGCCAGTCCCGCAAGCTGATTGCCAACGAGCTGGCCGCACTGGTGCCCTCCCGCCTGGCCGACGCCTGGGTTGGCGATGACGCGGCTCTGCAACGCCCGATCTGCGACGCACCCGACAAAGCGCTGCAAACCCTGGCCGCCCGGCTGGCCGACTGGCAAATGGTGCCCACCGGCACCGAAG
>CANIDW010000045.1 GCA_947466165.1 Comamonadaceae bacterium
ACCACGCCAATGAAATCCTGCAAGTGCACACGGCCGCTTTGCAAATCGGTCATGTGAACGTCGCAGGCTTCAAAGCCGGCCAGCGTGAAGGCGTAAGCCATTTCCACATGCGAGTTGACGCCCTGCTCACGCAGGATGGCCACGCGCGGGCGGAACAGGGCCAGTGCGGGGGCCCCGTCGAAAGTAGAGGCTTGGGGAAAGGTCTTGGGCAGCAACACATGCAAGCCGGTGTTTTGCGGATCGCCAACGCTCGCATGCTCGGCGTCAGCGCCTTGCGGGTTGTCGCGCTGCTGGCAGATTTTCCAGCTCACAGCGTCCCACACCTGATGCAGGTCCTGCAATGACGCGCTGAACACGGCCTTGGTGTCGCGCCACACTTGAATTTGACCTTTGCCGACTTCCAGCGCTGCATGCTGCGGCCGGGTCTTGCCGACAAAGTGACTGAAGGCGGCCAGTCCGTGTTCACGCAAAAGCTGCATGACTTCATTGCGAACCGCTGTACGCACTTGAATCAAGGCGCCCAGCTCTTCATTGAAGAGGGCCTTGAGCGTGAGCTCGTCGCGGCGCGCGCTGACCTGGTTTGCCCAGTTTTTGGTGTCGCCGGTGTCCATGCGGCTGTCGGAAATGCCGTCACCTTCGACCAGCAGCATGTCGATGTTGAGCGACACGCCGACCTGCCCGGCAAAGGCCATCTCGCAGGCCGCCGCCATCAGACCGCCGTCACTGCGGTCGTGGTAAGCCAAGATTTCACCCTTGGCACGCAGCGCATTGACCGCGTTGACCAGGTTCACCAGGTCCTGCGGGTCATCCAGGTCAGGCACCGCGCCCTCGCCCTTGTCCAGGGTCTGCGCCAGGATAGAGCCGCCCATGCGACACCGGCCCTTGCCCAGGTCAATCAGGATCAGCGTGCTGTCGGCTTCCTCGGCATTGAGTTGCGGCGTGAGCGTGCCACGCACATCGGCCAGCGTGGCAAAGGCGCTGACGATCAGCGAGACCGGCGAGGTGACTTTTTTAGCCTCGGCGCCCTCAGTCCAGACGGTGCGCATGGACAGCGAATCTTTGCCGACCGGAATCGACACGCCCAGGGCCGGGCACAGTTCCATGCCCACGGCTTTCACGGCTTCGTAAAGAGCAGCGTCCTGGCCGGGCTCGCCACAAGCGGCCATCCAGTTGGCCGACAGCTTGACGCGGGGCAGCTCGATAGGCGCGGCCAGCAAGTTGGTGATGGCTTCGGCCACCGCCATGCGGGCCGAGGCAGCGGCGTTGGTCGTGGCCAGCGGCGTGCGCTCGCCCATGCTCATGGCCTCGCCGGCAAAGCCCTGGTAGTCGGCCAGCGTCACAGCGCAGTCGGCCACCGGCACTTGCCACGGGCCGACCATCTGGTCACGGTGCGTGAGGCCGCCCACGGTGCGGTCACCGATGGTGATGAGAAAACGCTTGGAAGCCACCGTCGGATGGCTGAGCACATGGATCACGCTTTGCTGCAGGTCCACGCCGGTCAGGTCCAGCGCTTGGATCGGGCGCGAAACTGACTTCACATCGCGGTGCATCTTGGGCGGCTTGCCCAGCAACACGTTCATGGGCATATTGACGGGTGCCCCTGGGGAGGCCGCTGCGCCTGGCTTGGATGAAGAATCTGCGCCACCGTCCATCACGACCAGATCCCGCTCCTCAGTCGCCACGCCAATCACTGCAAAAGGGCAGCGTTCGCGTTCGCAAAAGGCTTTGAACTGCGGCAAGGACTCTGGCGCAATCGCCATGACATAGCGCTCCTGGCTTTCGTTGCTCCAGATTTCTTTGGGGCTCAAGCCGCTTTCTTCCAGCGGCACGGCGCGCAGGTCAAAACGCGCACCACGGCCGGCGTCGTTGACCAACTCAGGAAAGGCAT
The DNA here is from genome assembly GCA_947466165.1 of Comamonadaceae bacterium. Classification (GTDB taxonomy): domain Bacteria; phylum Pseudomonadota; class Gammaproteobacteria; order Burkholderiales; family Burkholderiaceae_C; genus Polaromonas. The sequence goes on from CANIDW010000045.1 coordinate 1,889, forward strand.
TCGACAAACCGCCCGCGCCCACGTCGTGAATCGCCAGAATCGGGTTGGCGGCACCCAATTGCGCGCACTGGTTAATCACCTCTTGCGCACGGCGCTCGATCTCGGGGTTGCCGCGCTGCACCGAATCAAAATCAAGCTCTGCCGCGTTGGCACCCGAGGCCATGGAGCTGGCAGCACTGCCGCCCATACCGATGCGCATGCCGGGGCCACCGAGCTGAATCAGAATCGTGCCGGCCGGGAACAGGATTTTTTTGGTCAGGCCCGCGTCAATGGTGCCCAGGCCGCCGGCGATCATGATGGGCTTGTGATAACCCCAACGCTGGCCTTCAACGGTCTGCTCGTACTCGCGAAAGTAACCCGCCAGGTTGGGCCGGCCGAATTCATTGTTGAAGGCCGCTCCGCCCAGCGGGCCGTCGGTCATGATCTGCAAGGCGCTGGCGATGTGGCCTGGCTTGCCGAAGGATTCGTCAAACAGCCTCGAGACCGTGAAGCCAGTCAGGCCGGCCTTGGGCTTGGAGCCGCGGCCGGTAGCACCCTCATCCCGAATTTCACCGCCCGCGCCGGTTGAAGCGCCGGGAAAAGGTGAAATCGCCGTGGGGTGGTTGTGCGTCTCCACCTTCATCAGCACATGGGTCAGCACATCAGCGCGGGCGCTGTAGGGCTGGCGGGTTAAGGCGGCATCAGCGCCGGCAAAAAAGCGCTCCACCTTGCCGCCTTCCATCACCGAGGCGTTGTCTGAGTACGCCACCACCGTGTGCTGCGGGTGGAGCTGCTCGGTGTTGCGGATCATGCCGAACAGGCTCTTGTCCTGCAGCACGCCATCAATCGTGAACTCGGCGTTGAATATTTTGTGCCGGCAGTGCTCGCTGTTGGCCTGCGCGAACATCATCAATTCCACATCGGTCGGGTTGCGCTGGAGGCCGGTGAAAGCCTGCACCAGGTAGTCCAACTCGTCATCGGCCAGCGCCAGACCAAAAGCGGCATTGGCTTGCGCCAGAGCCTGCCGTCCGCCGCCCAGCACATCAATAGCCTGCAGGGGGGCTGCCCGGAGTTCGGCAAACAAGCCGGCAGCTTGCGCGCGCTCGGTCATGATGCTTTCGGTCATGCGGTCATACAGCAAGTCGCTGATTTGTGCGCGTTGCTCCAGGCTCAGATAGGTTTTCCCCAGCAAGCCGGGCTTGATCAACAGTGCGTACTCGGTGATGCGCTCAATGCGCTTGACCGCTAAGCCGCAACTGTGGGCGATGTCCGTTGCCTTGGAGGCCCAGGGCGAGACCGTCCCGAAACGCGGGGAGACGGTGAAAAAAGTAGCACTTGCCGGGTTCGCCGGCCACTGGCGTGAAGGTTCGCCGTAGTTGAGCAGAGCCTCCAGCTGTGCTTCCAGTGTGTCGTCGGGTGGTGCTTCAGTGGCCACCAGATGCACGAAACGGGCACTGACACCACTGATTTTGTCTGAAATCGCTTGCAGTTTAGGTAGCAGTTGCCGGGCGCGAAATTCGCTAAGGGCGTTGATACCCCGGGGTTCGCCCTCAAAAGTCGTCAAGTGCAGGGTCACGGTGGCAATGGCTTTGTGGTTGTCGGAGCAGCCGGTTGCTGAATCCTGGGTTGAGGGCCGCTCCAGCCATGAAAATCAGGCAGCGCTACGCGGAGAAACTTGATTTTATCAGCCCGTATGTCCGCCAAGGCCGGGGATCCGGCCAGGCCGTACGAGGCCATCAGCCAGGTGGGATAATGTCGGCCATGAGTACTACCTACAAAGACGCCGCCGGAATCGAAGGCATGCGCGTGGCCGGCAAACTCGCTTCCGAAGTGCTGGATTACCTGACCCCTTTCGTCAAGCCGGGCATCACCACCAACGAAATTGACCGGCTGGCGCATGACTACATGACGCAGGTTCAAAAAACCATTCCGGCCACGCTGGGTTACCAGCCGCAGGGCTACGGCGCTTACCCCAAATCGCTGTGCACTTCGGTCAATCACCAGGTTTGTCATGGCATTCCGAACGACAAAGCCCTGAAAAAAGGCGACATCGTCAACATTGACGTGACCGTCATCAAGGACGGCTGGCACGGTGACACCAGCCGCATGTATTTGGTCGGCGAGGCCTCGATAGCGGCCAAGCGCCTGTGCCACATCACCTACGAAGCCATGTGGCAAGGCATCATGCGCGTCAAGCCGGGGGTGCGCCTGGGCGACATCGGTCACGCCATCCAAACCTTTGCCGAAAAGCAGGGCTTTTCGATCGTGCGTGAATTTTGCGGCCACGGCATAGGCCAGAAGTTCCACGAAGAGCCCCAGGTGCTGCACTATGGCCGCCCCGGCACGCTCGATGAGCTCAAGCCCGGCATGACATTCACCATCGAGCCCATGATCAACGCCGGCAAACGCGAGATCAAAGACGGCCCGGAAAAAGACGGCTGGAGCATCGTCACCCGAGACCACTCCTTGTCAGCCCAATGGGAACACACCATTTTGGTGACCGAGCATGGCTACGAGGTCCTGACCCTGTCTGCCGGCAGTCCGGCGATTCCGGCTTTTGTTGCAGCCCATGCCCAAAGCCGGTCGGCAGAGACGACCAGCGCCTGAATCTCGCCCGGCCGCATGCAAGCTTCCAGCATCAGCTTTGTAAAGACGGCGCCAGTGTCAGCCGCAGAGCTGGCGCACTGGCGTGAGCAATACCGCAGCGGCAAAACCGAACTGCTGGCATCCCTGGCACAAAGCGGCGCCTACACGCGTGGCATCCGTTCACGATTGCAAGCCTTAGCGCGGCACACCGACAAAACTTTGCAACAGCTCTGGGTGCGCGCCGGCTTTCCAGAATCATGCAGCCTGGTGGCCGTCGGTGGCTACGGCCGCGGAGAATTGTTTCCGTATTCCGATGTCGATGTGCTGTTGCTGCTGCCCGATGGCACCCTGATCGATGCGCCATTGGCAGATTCAAGCCTCAAAGTTCGCATCGAAAACTTCATCGGCAGCTGCTGGGACACGGGCCTGGAAATCGGCTCCAGTGTTCGCACAGAAAGTGAATGTCTGCACGAGGCGAGCAAAGACGTGACCGTGCAAACATCGGTGCTGGAGGCGCGCTGGCTGGCCGGCTCCAAAGACAATTTTCTCAGCCTGCAAACCCGGCTTGAAAAAGCCATGGACCCCAAGGCTTTTTTTGTCGCCAAGTCATTAGAACTGCGGCAGCGCCACAACAAGTTTGAAGACACCCCCTACGCCCTCGAGCCCAACTGCAAAGAATCCCCCGGCGGCCTGCGTGACTTGCAAGTCGTGTTGTGGGTAGCTCGGGCTGCTGGATTGGGCAAGTCCTGGGAAGAGCTGGCACGCAACGGCCTGGCGACAGCCTTCGAGGTAAGGCAGATCAAGGCCAACGAGGCTTTGCTCAGCCTGATACGGGCCCGCCTGCACATGCTGGCCGACCGGCGTGAAGACCGGCTGGTGTTTGATCTGCAAACTGTCGTGGCCGAGTCCTTCGGCTACGCCAGTGTGGCGCCCGATGGCTCGCGCCTGGCCCGCCGTGCCAGCGAGTCGCTGATGCGCCGCTACTACTGGGCCGCCAAGGCAGTGACCCAGCTCAACCAGATTCTGCTGCTCAATATTGAAGAGCGGCTGAACCCCAACACGCAACCGCTGCGCCCGATCAACGAGCGATTTTTCGAAAAAGCCGGCCGCATCGAAGTGGCCAGCGACGAGCTGTATGTGCAACAGCCCCATGCAATTTTGGAAACTTTTTTGCTGTTCCAAACCACGGCGGGCGTCAACGGCCTGTCTGCACGCACCTTGCGCGCGCTCTACAACGCCCGCGGCGTGATGGACGCCGGCTTTCGCCGTGACCCGGTCAACCGCGACACCTTTCGCAAGATCCTGATGCAGCCGGAAGGCATCACGCATGCCATGCGGCTGATGAACCAGACCTCCGTGCTGGGTCGCTACTTGTGGGTGTTCCGCAAGATCGTCGGGCAGATGCAGCACGACCTGTTCCATGTCTACACGGTGGACCAGCACATCCTGATGGTGCTGCGCAACGTGCGGCGTTTTTTCATGGCCGAGCATTCGCACGAATACCCCATGTGCTCGCAACTGGCCGCCGGCTGGGACAAGCCCTGGATTCTTTACATCGCGGCGCTGTTTCATGACATTGCCAAGGGCCGTGGCGGTGACCACTCCGAGCTCGGCTGCAAGGACGTTCGAACCTTTTGCAGCCAGCACAGCATCGCCACTGAAGATACCCAACTCATTGAGTTTCTGGTGCGTGAGCACCTGTTCATGAGCCGCATGGCGCAAAAAGAAGACCTGAGCGATCCGGAAGTGATTGCCGCCTTTGCCAAGCGCGTCGGTAATGAACGCTACCTCACGGCTTTGTACCTGCTGACGGTGGCTGACATTCGTGGAACCAGTCCCAAAGTGTGGAACGCCTGGAAGGGCAAATTGCTCGAAGACCTGTACCGTTACACCCTGCGCATGCTGGGCGGTCGTGCACCTGACCCGCAGGCAGAAGTAGAGTCCCGTAAACGTGAGGCCTTGTCTTTGCTGGCCTTGCACGCAGAGCCTTTTGAGTCTCAAAAAGCGCTGTGGGCCACGCTCGATGTGAGCTACTTCATGCGTCATGAAGCGGGCGACCTGGCCTGGCACGCCCGGCAGCTCTCGCGCCATGTGGGCTCAGGCAAGTCGGTGGTGCGTGCGCGCCGCTCTTCAGATGGCGAAGGCATGCAGGTGCTGGTCTACACACCCGATGCGCCCGATCTGTTTGCCCGTATTTGCGGTTACTTTGACACGGCCAGTTTCAGCATTGTGGACGCCAAAATTCACACCGCCAACAACGGCTACGCAATGGACACTTTTCAGGTGATCAGCGCCACACCGCACGAGCATTACCGCGAGGCTGTCTCCATGGTGGAAGCCGAACTGATTCGCATCCTGCAGAGCGCCGGACCGCTGCCGCCACCGGGCAAAGGCCGTGTGTCGCGTCGCGTCAAAAGCTTTCCGATCACGCCTCGGGTTGACTTGCGGCCGGACGAAAAAGCCCAGCGCTGGTTGCTCAGCGTGTCCGCCAGCGACCGGGTCGGCTTGTTGTACTCGATTGCCCGCGTGCTGGCCCGTCACCGCATCAATTTGAAACTGGCCAAAGTCACCACACTGGGCGAGCGGGTCGAAGACACTTTTTTGATCGACGGGCCGGAACTGCAGCAAAACAAAGCGCAGATCGCCATCGAAACCGAACTGCTCGAGGCCCTGAAAGCCTGAAGCCCTGCGCTATCGCGCTGTTTTAGTCGTCGGCAGTCTCGTTAAGCCCGGGAAACAAGACCTGGGTGTAGCCGAACTTGGTGAAATCACGCACCCGCATCGGGTACAGCTTGCCGATCAGGTGGTCGCACTCATGCTGCACCACCCGCGCATGAAAGCCTTCTGCCTCGCGTTCAATCGGCTCACCAAAAGGGTCAAAGCCGGTATAGCGAATGCGCGACCAGCGCGGCACCATGCCACGCAGACCGGGCACTGACAGGCAACCCTCCCAGCCCTCTTCTTCTTCATCGCCGATTGGCGTGATCACGGGGTTGAGCAAGACTGTACGCGGCACCACAGGCGCATCGGGGTAACGCGGGTTGACGGCATCAGTGCCAAAAATCACCAGTTGCAGGTCCACGCCAATTTGCGGCGCAGCCAAGCCGGCACCGCTCACAGCCAGCATGGTCTCGAACATGTCGGCCACCAGCAGGTGCAGCGCGTCGGTGTCAAATTCGGTCACGGGCTGGGCCACGCGCAGCAGCCGCTCGTCACCCATCTTCAATATCTCATGCACCGCCATTGAGCAACTCCATCAATTGGTTTTCGTCGATGACTTTCACGCCCAGTTCCAAGGCTTTGGTCAGCTTGCTGCCCGCCTCGGCGCCGGCCACCACATAGTCGGTCTTTTTGCTGACCGAGCCGGCCACCTTGCCGCCGGCGGCTTCTACTTTGTCCTTGGCCTCGTCGCGACCCAGCGTGGGCAGCGTGCCGGTGATGACCAGGGTCAGCCCGGCCAGCGGCTGAGGTGCGCGCTCTGCGGGCTCGCCTTCGGCCCAGGTCACGCCGCAAGCGCGCAGTTGCTCGACCACTTCACGGTTGTGAGCCTGCTCAAAAAAAGTGCGGATGCTTTGGGCCACGACAGGACCCACGTCATCGACCTCCAGCAGCTGCTCTGCGCTGGCGGCCATGATGCCGTCCAGTTGGCCGAAATGCCGGGCCAGCGCCTTGGCGGTGGCTTCACCCACATGGCGGATGCCCAGGCCGAACAGGAAACGCGGCAAAGTGGTTTGCTTCGAGTTTTCAATGGCCTCAAGCAGGTTATTGGCAGACTTGTCGGCCATGCGCTCGAGTCCGGCCAGAGAGCTCAATCCCATACGGTACAAGTCCGGCAAGTTGCGAATGATGTTGGCGTCCACCAGCAGTTCGACCAGCTTGTCGCCCAAGCCGTCAATCTCGACTGCACGGCGGTGCGCGTAATGCAAGATAGCTTCTTTGCGTTGCGCGCCGCAAAACAGCCCGCCCGTGCAGCGGTAGTCGGCCTCGCCCTCTTCGCGCACAGCCGCCGAGCCACACACAGGACAATGGCGCGGCATGGTGAAAGGTTCGGCATCGCCGAGGCGCTTGTCCATCACCACGCTCACCACTTCGGGAATCACATCGCCGGCGCGGCGTACCACCACGGTATCGCCCGGGCGCACATCCTTGCGACGGGCTTCATCCTCGTTGTGCAGCGTGGCATTGGTCACCGTGACGCCGCCTACAAACACAGGGGCCAGCTTGGCCACCGGGGTGAGTTTGCCGGTGCGACCGACCTGAACCTCGATAGCCCGCACGGTGGTCAGTTGCTCCTGCGCCGGGTATTTGTGAGCTACAGCCCAGCGCGGCTCACGGCTGACAAAGCCGAGTTGGCGCTGTGCGCTCAGGCTGTTGACTTTGTAGACCACACCATCAATGTCAAAGGGCAGTGCATCACGCGCTAAGCCAATGCGCTGATGAAAATCCACCAAGCCCGAGGCCGCTTGCACGCAGGCGGTTTGCTCAGCCAC
>CANIDW010000046.1 GCA_947466165.1 Comamonadaceae bacterium
AGCTGAAGTCGCGCAGCGAGCGCCGCCGCATCCGCTTGCTCGGTGAGCATCTGGCCGATCACCAGATCGAAAAACTCATGCAGACCCTGACCGAAGGCTATGCACGCGCCCTGGGTGAAGCGGATGCCGCCCGGCGCGAATCGATCTGGCAGCTGCTCGGCGGCACCGAAGACAAACTGTGTGCCCAAACCCGGCAGTTGGCCGAGGGTTTTGCCAAAGTCAATGAGGAACAGGCCCGCGTGAACCGCCTGCCCTGGCCGCTGAGCGAAGCGGCCTCCATGATTTCAGGCAGCAGTTTTGACCTGCGTGCCGCCCTGAAAATTCACGCCGCGGGCCTGACCCGGGCGGCGCACCCGGCCCCTGCCGAAGAAGACGGCCATCGCAAAGCGCGCGCCTTCACGCTGAGCGCTGAGATGCTGTTGTTGCAGCACAGCTGCCACTGGTTTTGCAAATCCAAATCCGTGGCATCGGCCCGCGTGCTGGTGCGTCACCAAACGCCTTATGCGCAGGTATTGGCCTCGGTGTCGCCAGAGACCCGGCGCGCTTACCTCGACCTGGTCGGCGGTTTATAGTGGCCCCATCCCGGGCTGAAAGCAATATGCGTATCTGGACAAAACCCATCTCTGTCGAATCCATCACCGCGCTGTCTGCTGGCTGCGCCGTGTCGCACCTGGGCATAGAATTTTTAGAAGTCGGCGATGACTTCATTCGCGGTCGTGTCCCGGTGGACGAGCGCACGCGCCAGCCTTATGGCTTGTTGCACGGCGGTGTGTCTGTGGCACTGGCCGAAACGCTGGGTTCAGTCGCGGCCGGCCATGTGGCGGCCGAAGGCCATATGGTGGTGGGCCTGGACATCAATGCCAACCACCTCAAGAGCGCGCGCAGTGGCTGGGTCACCGGCATCGCACGGCCGGTGCACATCGGCCGCAGCACGCAGGTCTGGCACATCGACATGCACAACGACGATGGCGAGCTGACCTGCGTGTCGCGTTTGACCATGGCGGTTCTGGCGCCGCGCTAAAACACCGCCGGTTTAAGGACTGTCTTGGTCCTGCCGCGCCAGCCGTGTGCTTTTCCAATAAACATCGTCTCCGCCGTTCATGCAGTTGAGCACGCGTGACAGCACAAAGAGCAAATCACTCAAGCGGTTAAGGTACTGACGCGGCGTGTCTTTGAGTGCTTCGCTGCCCTCCAGCGCCACCACGGCGCGCTCGGCGCGGCGGGCCACGGTGCGGCAGACATGGGCCAGCGAAGCGGCGCGCGTGCCAGCCGGCAAAATGAACTCCTTCAGGCTGGGCAAGCTGTCGTTGTATGTTTTCAATGCCGCATCAAGCTGCTCGACCGCCTCGGGCTTGAGCAGCTCAAAGCCGGGAATCGACAGCTCACCACCCAGGTTGAACAACTGGTGCTGCACATCCACCAGCAAAGCCCGCACCTCGCCGGGCATGTCTTCGCATAGCAGAACGCCGATGTTGGAGTTGAGCTCATCGACGTCGCCCATGGCGTGTACGCGCAAGCTGTCCTTGGAGACGCGCGTGTTGTCGCCCAGGCCGGTGGTGCCGTTGTCGCCGGTGCGGGTGGCAATCTGGGTGAGTCGCTTAGACATAAGGCTCCAGGTAAAAAAGGGCGGAGCGCATGAGTCGCTCCGACCCGCTAGTTTAGGCCCGGCGGGCTGCGAGGCTTGCGGCCAAGGTTTAAACTGATCGTCCACGCTGGAGACCCCCATGAACGCACCCCTGCCCGCCCATTTGTTGCCTGAGATTCAACAACGCGAAACGCCTGCGGCACTGATTGACACGCTCAAGGCCCGCTTTGCTGCGCGCTGCTCGACGGCGCTGGTGGTGCGCGAGCAGCATGGCCGGGACGAATCGTCTTTTGCCCTGCCACCGCCGGCCGCTGTGGTGTTTGCTGAAAACACCGCGGAAGTGGCCGAGGTCGTCAAGCTGGCCAGCCAATACAGCGTGCCGGTGATTCCGTTTGGCGTGGGCACCTCGCTGGAGGGGCATTTGCTGGCTGTGCAAGGCGGCATCAGCATCGACATGGGCCGCATGAACCGCGTGCTCAGCATCAACGCCGAGGACCTGACCGTGACGGTGCAGCCGGGCGTCACGCGCAAGCAGCTCAACGAAGAGGTTAAAAGCACAGGCCTGTTTTTCCCGATTGACCCGGGTGCGGACGCCACCCTGGGCGGCATGTGCGCCACGCGCGCCAGCGGCACCAACGCCGTGCGCTACGGCACCATGCGCGAGAACGTGCTGGCACTCGAAGTGGTGACAGCCAGCGGCGAAGTGATTCGAACCGGCACGCGCGCTAAAAAATCTTCGGCCGGCTACGACCTGACGCGCCTGATGGTGGGCAGTGAAGGCACGCTGGGCGTGATCACGGAAGTGACTGTCAAGCTCTACCCGCTGCCCGAAGCGATCTCAGCCGCCATCTGCTCTTTCCCGAGCATAGAGGCGGCGGTGCGCACCACCATCGAAATCATTCAGCTGGGCGTGCCGATTGCCCGCGTGGAATTGATTGACGCCAACAGCGTGCGCATGGTCAACACCCATTCCAAACTCAGCCTGCGCGAAGAGCCCTTGCTGCTGATGGAATTTCACGGCTCTCCCTCCAGCGTCAAGGAGCAGGCCGAGCTGGTGCAGGAGCTGGCCAGCGGCCACGGCGGCAATGCCTTTGAATGGGCCAGCACACCCGAAGAGCGCACGCGGCTGTGGACGGCGCGGCACAACGCTTACTTTGCGGCGCTGCAGTCGCGCGCCGGCTGCCGCGTCATCTCCACCGACACCTGCGTGCCGATCTCGCGCCTGGCCGACTGCCTTCTCGACTCGGTGGCCGAGGCTGATGCCAGCGGCATTCCTTACTTTTTAGTCGGCCACGTGGGCGACGGCAACTTTCACTTCGGTTACCTGATCGACCCGACACAGCCCAAAGAGCGTGAAGTGGCCGAGGAACTGAACCACAAATTGGTGGCGCGCGCGCTGCGCCTGGAAGGCACTTGCACCGGCGAGCACGGCGTGGGCCTGCACAAGATGGATTTCCTGGTGACCGAAACAGGTGATGGCGCGGTCGAGATGATGCGCACCATCAAGCGCGCGCTGGACCCGAAGAACATCATGAACCCTGGCAAGATCTTCACGATCTAAGCAAGGCGCACGGCGATCTGGTGAAAGCCGGCGCAGCCTGGCGCTTACTTGCCGCCGCGCAATCGCTCGATCAAGCCGTTGAGCTCGTCCATCGACGAGAACTGAATCGCCAGCTCGCCCACGTCTTCGCGCCGGCCGTTGCGCTTGACTTGCTTTTTCACGCGCACCTCGACCTCGGCCATCAGCAAATCGGCCAGCTCTTCTTCGACCCGGCGCGTGTCGCGTGACTTTTCTTTGGACGCCTTTTGCGGCTTGAGTGAAAACTCAGCACTGAGTTTTTTGACCAGGCCTTCGGCCTCGCGCACCGACATTTTTTTAGCGGCAATCTGGTTGGCCGCGGTGATCTGGGTGGCGCGGTCCAGCGAGAGCAAGGCGCGCGCATGGCCCATGTCCAGGTCGCCGGCCATCAACATGGTCTGCACCGGGTCGGCCAGATTCAAAAGGCGCAGCAGGTTGCTGGCCGCGCTGCGCGAGCGGCCCACGGCTTGCGCCGCCAGCTCGTGCGTGAGACCGAATTCTTTGACCAGGCGCTGCAGGCCCTGGGCCTCTTCGAGCGGGTTGAGGTCTTCGCGCTGTATGTTTTCGATCAAGGCCATCGCCGCCGCGGCCTCGTCGGGCACATCGCGCACCAGCACCGGCACGCTGTCCAGGCCGGCCAGCTTGGCGGCACGGAAACGCCGCTCGCCGGCAATGATCTCGTACTTGCCATCGTTGGCGCCGCTGCTCAGCCGGCGCACCAGAATCGGCTGCATGATGCCCTGCACCTTGATCGACTCGGCCAGCTCGTAGAGTGCGCCCTCGTCCATGCGCGTGCGCGGTTGGTACTTGCCGGCGACCATGTCGAGCAGGCGCAGCGATGCCGGCAGGCCCGGGCTGGCAGCGTTGCTGTTTTCTATGGCCTGGCTGGTTTCGCCCACAGTGGGGCCCAGCAGGGCTTGCAAACCGCGGCCCAGGCCTTTGGGTTTTTTGGTGACCATCTTGTTTTTCTTTCTTTGCTAAAAAATGGATGCCGGCGCTGCTGCCGGATGGTGGGTGCGCAGTGTTTGCAGCAGGGCCAGACCCTCAGGCCAGTCGCCCAAAGCGCTGTCGGCGTTGAGGTGGCCGCGCTCACCGGCGTCTACCCAGCGCGAGCCCCAGGCGTCGGCAAGTTGTCGCGCGCGGTCGGCGCTGCAATAGGGGTCGTTGCGGCTGCCGACCAGCACACTGGCAAAGGGCAAGCGCTGCAAAGCCACTGGCGACCAGCTCGCTAAAACGGGGCGCAAGGCCTCGCGTTCAACATCGCCGGGCGCTACCAGCAAAGCCCCCTTCACAAGATGCGTGTTGCGCGAATGCGCGGCCCATGCCGCCACCAAGAGGCAGCCCAGACTGTGTGCCACCAGCACGGCAGGCTCGTCTAAACCGAGCAAGACTTCTTCGAGCCGGGCCGTCCAGTCTCCGCGCAAAGGGCGCAGCCAGTCATGTTGTTCTACGCGCTGAAAACCGTGCGCCGATTCCCACCGGCTTTGCCAGTGCAAAGGGCCGCTGTTTTGCCAGCCCGGAAGTATCAATACGGCACAGGGATTCATAAAAAAATAAAGCGCTATAAATTAGGGAGCAGCAAAGCCTTTAAATACAATGCCCTCGAGGCCTTCCCTTACATGGCCTTGATGCGCTCGATCATCTCGCCGGCAAAGGTCACAAAGGCCTGCGCACCCTTGGAGGCCGGGTCAAACACCACCCCCGGCACGCCGTAGCTGGGTGCTTCGGCCAGGCGCACATTGCGCGGAATGACGGTGTTGAACACCTTGTCGCCAAAATGTTGCTTGAGCTGTTCGCTCACCTGCAACTGCAAGGTGATACGCGGGTCAAACATGACGCGCAAGAGCCCGATGATGGCCAGCTCTTTGTTCAGGTTGGCGTGCACCTGCTTGATGGTGTTGACCAGATCGGTCAGTCCTTCAAGCGCGAAGTATTCGCACTGCATGGGCACGATGACGCCGTGCGCGCAGCACAGGCCATTGAGCGTGAGCATGGACAAGGACGGCGGGCAATCGATGAGCACGAAGTCGTATTGGTCGGCCACCGCTTCAATGGCCAAACGCAAACGCTTTTCGCGGCGCTCGACCTCGACCAGCTCGACCTCGGCGCCGGCCAGTTCGCGGTTGGCGCCCAGCACGTCGTAGCCGCAACCGGCGTCCACCAGTTTCTGGCTGCTGACGCGCGCTTCGGCGATAGAGGCGGACTCCAGCAGCACGTCATAAACAGTGAGCTCAAGCTGGCGCTTGTCCACGCCCGAGCCCATGGTGGCGTTGCCCTGCGGGTCCAGGTCGATCATCAGCACGCGCTGGCCGAGCTGCGCCAGACCGGCCGCGAGATTGACGGTGGTGGTGGTCTTGCCCACCCCGCCCTTTTGGTTGGCAACACAAAATATTTTGGCCATGGGTGCTTGCTCTTTGGATAAGGGGAAATGCGCCGCCGTGCGGGCTTAACGCGACAAGGCCAGCTTGACGCCAAAGCCGATGAGGAAAATGCCGGCGCCTTTTTCAAGCAGCGCCGAAATGCGCGGGCTGGCACGCACACGCTCAGCCAGAAAGTGCGCCAGCAACACGGCGCCTAAGCCATACAAAAAGGTCAATGCCGCGATGGTCAAGGCCATCACGCCAAAAGTGAGCAAGCCCTGGTGCCGGGCAGGGTCGATGAAAAGCGGGAAAAACGCCAGGTAAAAAACAATGGCCTTGGGGTTGAGCAAGGTGATCAGCAGCGTCTGGCGGAAATAGTGGCCTGTTTTCATTTTGAGCACGGGAGCGTCGCCCGGTTTGGCCAGCAGCATTTTGGCGCCCAGCCAGGCCAGGTAGGCCGCGCCCAGCCACTGCACCAGGTGAAAAGCCGTGGGGTAGGCGGCCATCAAGGCCGATACGCCGGCCACTGCGGCCCACAGCAACACCTGGTCGCCGGCGATCACGCCAAAGGTCGCGCCCATGCCGCCGGCGATGCCGCCCTTGCCCGTCGAGGTGATCAGCGCCAGGTTGCCGGGCCCGGGAATGGCCAGAAAAACGACAATGGCAATAACAAAAGCGCCGTAGTCAGCGACGCCGGCAAATGAGCCGAGCATGAAAATCCTTCTTTGAAGCCTTCGAGTTTACGACAGGCTCCGGCCTCGCCCGGTCAACCGGCCGTTTGAAGCCAGATGATGCAGCGCTCAGCCGCCAACCCGGGCACGGCCAACGGTTCCACGTGAAACATCACCACATCGGGCGGCAGCATGGCCAGCTCGTCAGCCGGGTGCTTTCCCTTGAGGGCCATCCACACACCGCCGGGGGCCAGCGCTGCCTGCGACCAGCAGGTGAAGTCCGCCAGCGAAGCAAAGGCTCTGGAGCAGATCACGTCGAAGGGCTGGGTGATGGTTTCAACCCGGGCGTGCAAGCCGGTCAGGTTCGGCAGCCCCAGCGCCAGGGCCACATGTTTGATAAAGGCGGCTTTTTTGCCCACCGTGTCCACACAGGTTACCGCCAGAGTCGGACAGCAAATGGCCAGCACCACGCCCGGCAGGCCGGCACCGGAGCCGACATCGAGCAGGCTGGCGGCGCTCAGGCCCCGACCCTGCAAATGCTTTTGCAGCGGCGCGACCGCCGCCAGGCTGTCGAGCAAATGGTGCGTCAGCATCTCGGCCGGGTCGCGCACAGCCGTCAGGTTGTAGACCTTGTTCCACTTGCCGATCAGGTTTTGGTAGTCGAGCAAGCCCTGGACTTGGGCGTCTGACAGGCTCACATGGAGCTCGGCCAGCCCGGCGCGCAGCACCGCCTCGGCATTGTTGCTCACACGTCAGCCTTGGCGGGTTGGGCCACGATGGGCTGGGCCACAGCGTTTTTCCAGAGGTTCTTTTTCAGGTGGACCAGCAGCAGGGAAATGGTGGCCGGCGTGATGCCCGAAATGCGCGAGGCCAGGCCCAGGGTCTCGGGCCGGTGCTTGGCCAGCTTTTGCCGCGCCTCGATGCTCAGCGCCGAAACCTGCAAATAGTCCAGCTCGGCGGGCAACTTGAGGTTTTCATAGTGGGCGGCGCGCTCGACCTCGGTCTTTTGCAGGTCGATGTAGCCGGCGTACTTGGCCACGATCTCGATCTGCTCGATCACGGCAGCCAGCATGTCCGCGGGCATATTGGTTTCACGTGAAACGGCCGGATTGGCACCCGCAGCACCGGCGCCCAGGGCGGCCAGCTCGGCGCTGGCAAAGCGCCCGCCGTCCAAAGACATGAGGCCGGCGTAGTCCACGCCCGGGCGTCTTAACAAGTCCAGCAGGTTGTATTCGCGCTCGATGGCCTTGCCCAACACCCGCTCAGCCTCGGCGGCGGGCAGGTTGTTGGGGTTGACCCAGAGCGAGCGCAGGCGTTCGGTTTCACGTGAAACAGCATCCCGCTTGCGGTTGAAGGCGTCCCAGCGGGCGTCGTCCACCAGGCCCAGCTCGCGGCCTTTTTCGGTCAAGCGAGCGTCGGCGTTGTCTTCGCGCAGCATCAGCCGGTACTCGGCCCGGCTGGTGAACATGCGGTAAGGCTCGGTCACGCCCTTGGTGATCAGGTCGTCCACCAGCACGCCCAGGTAGGCCTGGTCGCGGCCGGGCAGCCAGGCTTCCTGGCCGCGGCATTGCAGCGCTGCGTTGATGCCGGCAAACAGGCCCTGGGCCGCCGCCTCTTCATAGCCGGTGGTGCCGTTGATCTGGCCGGCAAAAAACAGGCCGCCAATGGCCCGGGTTTCAAAGCTGCTTTTGAGCGAGCGCGGGTCAAAGTAGTCGTACTCGATGGCGTAACCGGGCCGCAAAATATGGGCGTTTTCCATGCCGGCCATGGAGCGCACCAGGTCGTACTGGATGTCAAACGGCAGGCTGGTTGAGATGCCGTTGGGATAGATCTCGTGCGTGGTCAGGCCTTCGGGCTCCAGAAAAATCTGGTGGCTGGTCTTGTCGGCAAAGCGGTTGATCTTGTCTTCGACGCTGGGGCAATAACGCGGGCCGACGCCGTCGATCTTGCCGGTGAACATGGGGCTGCGGTCAAAGCCCGAGCGGATGATGTCGTGCGTGCGCTCATTGGTGTGGGTGATCCAGCAAGGCACTTGCTGCGGGTGGGCAATGCCCGCGCCCATGAAGCTGAACACCGGAACGCTATCGCCCTCGCCGCCCGGCATGCCGTCACCCGGCTGCACGGTGCACTTGGAAAAGTCGATGCTGCGCCCGTCCAGCCGTGGCGGCGTGCCGGTTTTCAGCCTGCCCTGGGGCAGCTTGAGTTCTTTGAGCCGCGCACTCAGCGACACCGCCGGCGGGTCGCCCGCGCGCCCGGCGGCGTAGTTGTTCAGGCCCACATGGATTTTGCCGTCCAGAAAGGTGCCGGCCGTCAGCACCACAGTGCGGCTTCTGAACTTGATGCCGACTTGCGTGACGGCGCCGACCACACGGTCGCCTTCAACCAACAAGTCATCAACCGCCTGCTGGAACAGCCACAAATTGGGCTGGTTTTCGAGCATGCGGCGAATGGCGGCCTTGTACAAAATCCGGTCGGCCTGGGCCCGCGTGGCGCGCACGGCCGGGCCCTTGCTCGAGTTGAGAATGCGGAACTGAATGCCGCCCTCGTCGGTGGCCAGCGCCATGGCGCCGCCCAGGGCATCGACTTCCTTGACCAGGTGGCCCTTGCCGATGCCGCCTATCGACGGATTGCAGCTCATCTGGCCCAGCGTTTCGATGTTGTGGCTGAGCAGCAAGGTCTTGCAACCCATGCGAGCC
>CANIDW010000047.1 GCA_947466165.1 Comamonadaceae bacterium
GATGTACTGCTCAGCCTCACGGCGCGAGCAAGCCAGCATTTCAGCCAGGCGTTTGGCCAGGCGAACGGGTTCGGTCATTCGACAGGGTTCAGGAGCTGAACAGGAAGTTCATCACATCGCCATCTTTGACAACGTATTCCTTGCCTTCGGCGCGCATTTTGCCCGCATCTTTGGCGCCCTGCTCACCTTTGAAGGCGATGAAGTCGTCATAGGCGATGGTCTGGGCGCGGATGTAGCCTTTTTCAAAGTCGGTGTGAATCACGCCGGCCGCCTGCGGGCCGGTGTCGCCCACATGAATGGTCCAGGCGCGCACTTCCTTGACACCGGCGGTGAAGTAAGTCTGCAAGCCGAGCAGCTTGTAAGCGGCGCGGATCAGACGGTTCAGGCCGGGCTCGGTCTGGCCGAGTTCTTCCAGGAACATCTGCCGGTCTTCGTCACTCATCTCGCTCATCTCGGCTTCGAGCTTGGCGCTGATGGCGACCACCGGCGCATTTTGTGAGGCCGCGTAAGTCTTCAGGCGGTCGAGGAAAGGGTTGTTCTCAAAACCGTCTTCGGCCACATTGGCAACGAACATCGCCGGCTTGGCAGTGATCAGAAAAAACTGCTGCAACAGCGGCATTTCTTCCTTGCTGAAGTCGATGGTGCGCACGGGCTTGGCTTCATTGAGCGCGGCCTGGCACTTCTCGAGAATGGCCACCAATTTGATGGATTCCTTGTCGCCCGAGCGCGCCAGTTTGGTGACGCGGTGCAGGGCTTTCTCCACTGCCGCCAGGTCGGCCAGACACAGTTCAGTCTGAATCACCTCGATGTCCGAGATAGGATCCACCTTGCCGGCCACGTGAATCACGTTGTCGTCCACAAAGCAACGCACCACATTGACGATGGCGTCGGTCTCGCGGATGTGCGCCAGAAACTTGTTGCCCAGGCCTTCGCCGGTGCTGGCACCGGCCACCAGGCCGGCGATGTCGACAAACTCGACAATCGCGCGCTGCACTTTTTGCGGGCTGACGATGGCCGACAAGGCGTCAAGCCGCTCATCGGGCACCTCGACGATGCCGACGTTCGGCTCGATGGTGCAAAAAGGGTAGTTTTCCGCTGCAATGCCGGCTTTGGTCAGGGCGTTGAACAGGGTGGATTTACCGACGTTGGGCAAGCCCACGATGCCGCACTTCAAACTCATGAAAAATCCTTAGAAATCAAATCCCGGCAGGTCCGCCAGCGGGCTGCTCGGCGGGGTAGCGATAATCGATTGTAGTGATGCTGATTTGGCGGCACGCGCCCTGCCCTCCTCAATCTCATCGAACTGCTTAGTTGCAGCTGAACGACCTGGAATTTCGACATGCCTTCCGCGCCGCCGCGAATTTCTGCTGCCACCCAACGCTCCGCTTTTTTACTGTCTCTGGCCACTTTTTCCAGCATGGCCACGCAACGCATCTGCGACGCCATGCTGCCCGCGCTGTCAAACATCTTTCAGACCAGTGTGGCGCAGGCCGCTCAGGTGATCTGGGTGTTTGCCGTGGTGTACGGGCTGGCCCAGCTTTTTTACGGCCCGCTGGGCGACCGTACCGGCAAGTTCCGCATCATCACCTACGCCACGCTGGGTTGCAGCGTGGCCAGCCTGGTCGCCGCTTTTGCCGACAACCTGAACACCCTGGTGATGGCGCGGGCCCTGACCGGCTTGTTCGCCGCTGCGGTGATTCCGCTGGCGCTCGCCTGGGTGGGTGACGCCGTGCCTTACGAGCGGCGGCTCGAAACGCTGGCCAAAGTCGGGCTGGGTACCACGCTGGGCATTGTGGGCGGGCAACTGGCCGGTGGCTGGTTCGCCGACACCCTGGGCTGGCGCTGGGCTTTTGCGCTGATGACCGTGATTTTTGCCGTGGTCGGATGTTTGCTCTTGCTTGATTTGCGCCGCCAGCAGCGTCTGCCCGGAACCGAGTCCGTTGACATGCCGCATGGGCGCCCGGGCTTTGTCAGGCAAGCCCTGGCTATTTTGAGCGACCCGTGGGCCAGCCGGGTGCTGATGATCGCCTTGATAGAAGGCGCCGCCGGCTTTGGTGTGCTCAGCACCATCGCCTCGCACCTGCACCAGACGCTGGACCTGTCTTTGTCTTTGTCCGGCTCCATCGTGGCACTGTTCGGTCTGGGCGGTGTGCTCTACATGTCTGTGGCGCGCTGGCTGATCCGGCGGCTGGGTGAAGACGGGCTGGCACAGTACGGCACTGCCTTGATGGGCTTGTCTTTTGCCGTGCTGGGTTTTACCCGCTGGTGGCCCTTGACGCCGGTGGTCTGCTTGAGCGCAGGTTTTGGTTTTTTCATGTTTCACAACACCATGCAGGCCAACGCGACGCAAATGACACCGTCGGCGCGCGGCACCTCGGTGTCGCTTTTTTCATGCGCACTGTTCTCGGGTCAGGCCCTGGGGGTGTTGATGGCGGCCCACCTGAGCGCGGTGCTGGGCTCGGGCGGCGTGATCGCCTTGGGTGGGAGCATCGTTTTGGTTGTAGGCACCTTGATGGCGCGCAGCCTGCGCGCTAGAAACGGTAGGTCCCTGTCACCGATTGACCCACTTTGAGCACTTGATCAAAGCCATCGAGGGTGATGCTGTTCATGCCAAACGACAAAGCTCCGTCAAGCCGTTTGTCTTGCCGGTAGGTTTGCAGCATGTCGTTGACGGCGGGGCTGCTGCTGGCGCTGAGCGGGTCGATGTTGACAATGGGGCAGCGCGGGCAGGGCTTGACCGGCTGCAGTCGTACCCGGCTGTGCGCAGTGGCAATGTCGACATGGGCCAGGCGGTCTTCGTCATGTGCGGCCATGGCTTCCTGGCCGGGGGCATCACCCAGCACGATATTGGGGCGAAAACGTGACATGCTCACAGCCGGCTGGCCGGCAGCCAGCAGCTTGGCGTTCAGCCCGGCCAGAGAAGCCTCGCTGGTGATCAACATCGGGTAACCGTCACTGAACTGGTTAAGCGCCTGCACGCCGTCGGTCCAACTCAGGCTGGAGGCGCGCTGGTGTTCCGGGTCAAAGCGCACCAGGCGCGCTTTCACGCCTAAAAAATCACTGAACCACTGAGCCGCAATGGCGCCCATGTCATAGGCCGCCACATCCTGGCCCCACACTTTGACGCGCACAGCCGCCTCGACCTGGTCTATGGCCAAGTGCAGCGCCAGCATGCCGGGGGCACGCAACACAATGTCATGTGCGCGCACCTGCGGCTGCACCAGGGCCATGCGCGGCAGTTCGCGCTGCGTTAAAAATTCACCTGTTTCATCCACCACCATCCAGGCACGGTCCAAATCAAGACCTGTTTCTGTGAGCAAGGCTTCGCCCAGAGCCACGCCGGCGCAGGACTTGACCGGGTAGATATAAAGCTGGGCAATGACGGCGCTGAAATCAGGCGGGCGGGTGGTGTCAGTCACGAATAGGCTTTCATGTGGGCGGGTGGCTACGGCCTGGTTCAGGTCGGGATTTTGCACTGCCTCTTAAAATAGCGCATGAGCAAAGATTTTGATGTCTGTATCCGCGGTGACGGTATTGTGGGCCGCACGCTGGCACTGCTGCTGGCGCGGCAACGTTTGCGCGTGGCCCTGGTCTGTGATCCAGCCCGTGCGTCTGCCACGCCCGACGTGCGGGCCTACGCACTCAATGCCGCTTCCCGCAACCTGCTGATGCAAGTGCGGGCCTGGCCGCAAGGCGCTGGCGTCACAGCGGTCAGCCAGATGCAGGTGTGGGGCGACAGCGACGGACGACTGGACTTCAACCCGACTGACAGGCCGGCTGAGCAAGCCAGCGGCGATCAGGCTGCGCTGGCCTGGATTGTGGATGTGCCGGCGCTTGAACAAGCGCTGTCGGAGGCCCTGCGCTTTGCACCCGAGGTCGAGCTCATGGCCTCACCGGATGCAGCCCATGCAGCGCTGACGGTGGTCTGCGAAGGGCGTCATAGCCAAAGCCGGCGCGATTTCGGCGTGAGCTGGACCATCAAGCCCTACGACCAGAAAGCCGTTGCAGCCAGGCTGCACTCAGACCGTCCACATGCCGGTGTGGCGCGCCAATGGTTCGGCCAGGGGGAGGTGCTGGGTTTGCTGCCGGTGGACGGCGCAGACGCACACACGCTGGCCATGGTCTGGTCGGTGCCGCAAAGCCGTGCCCAAGAGCTGCAAGCAATGACACCCGCCGCCCTGGTGGCAGCGCTGCAGCAAGTCTGCGGCGACCAGGCCGGCCAGCTCAGCCTGTGCAGTCCGGTGGCCAGCTGGCCCCTGACACTGTGCAGCGCCCAGCGCTGGGTCGGGCCGGGCTGGGCCCTGGCCGGAGATGCTGCGCACACCGTGCACCCGATGGCGGGCCAAGGTCTGAACCTGGGTCTGGCGGATGTCAACAAACTGGCGCAAGTGCTGCAAGCGCGCGAATACTGGCGCAGCCTGGGCGACGAAAAACTGCTGCGCCGCTACGAGCGTGCGCGCAAAGCCGATGTCTTGGCCATGAGTGCTGTGACCGAAGGCTTGCACAGCCTGTTTGCACCCAGCGACAGCCGCCTGCAAGCGCTGCGCAATTGGGGCATGAAAAGCGTGGCGCGCAGCGGACCTCTCAAGGGCTGGCTGACACGCCGGGCCATGGGCTGACACCGCCTGAGTTTTTTTTCAACAAAGCCTCACAGGACTTGCGTATGCGCTCAGTTTTCAGACTCTTGACTCACCGTGGCCGCGCGGCCCTGCTTGGCCTGACCCTGGCACTGACAGCCGGTGTTGCGGCACAAGCCCAGGAAGCGGCCATTCGCAAAAACCTGCTGGAGCGCTTGCCCACCCTGCCCAAAATTGAAGAGGTCAGCAAAACACCGATGAACGGCCTGTTTGAAGTGCGGGTCAGCGGCAATGATATTTATTACACCGATGCAGACGGCAGCTTTCTGATTCAGGGCCACCTGATTGACACCCGTGTCAAAAAGAACCTGACCGAAGAGCGCATGGACAAACTCAATGTGGTTGCCTTCGACTCACTGCCGCTGATTGACGCTTTTACCATCGTGCGCGGTAACGGCAAACGCAAGATGGCGGTGTTTGAAGACCCGAATTGCGGTTATTGCAAACGCTTTGAACGCGACATGCAAAAAGTCAACGACGTCACCATTCATTTGTTTTTGATGCCCATCCTGGGGCCGGACTCCGGCGTCAAATCCAAGGCGGTCTGGTGCGCCAAAGACAAAGCCAAGGCCTGGGCCGACATGATGTTGCGCGACCAGAAGATAGCCCCCGGTAACTGCGATGCGACAGCGCTGACACGCAACATTGAGTTTGGCCAGCAACACCGCATCACCGGCACGCCGACCCTGATTTTTGCGGACGGCAAACGTGTGCCGGGCGCCATCGCAGCGCAACAGGTCGAGCAATACCTGGCACAAGCCAAGGCGCCCTGAACTTGTTACAGCCCGGGCCTGCCGCCACGGCGGCCGGACTCAGGCGTGCCAGACTTGTGAGGCCACCCGGGTCATGTTGCCGCCCATGACGGCCTGTGACTCGGCTTGCGTCATGCCCAGGTCTTGGAGTGCCTGGGGCAGCAGGGTCCAGTCTTCAATGGCCGGGTAGCTGCTGGGTTTGTCTGGAGCATAGCCAGCTGACGCGGGCCACCAGAATGCGCGGTCCCAGCCTTGGGGCGGCTCCTGCTCGATACCGGCTTCATGAAAGCTGATGTCAAAACCCACACCCACATGCTGCACACCGACCAGATCAGCCACATACGCGGCATGACGGGCAATGTCTTTGGCGCTGGGGCGCGTATTGCCGGTCCCCAAAAACTTGGAGACGCCCGAAATACACACCACACCGCCCGTAGCGGCACAAGCGCGGATTTGCTCATCGGTGATGTTGCGGCCGTGCTCGACCAAGGCCAGCGGGTTGGCATGGCTGAAGATCACCGGCGCTTGCGAATGGGCCATGATGTCCAGGCTGCAGCGCCGGCCGGTGTGCGAGCAGTCCATCAGCACACCGGCATCGTTGACGGCGCGCACCATGCGCCGGCCGAGTTCGGTGAGGCCGCGCGCCACATCGTGGCAACCATCTGCCACCGCGTTATTGCGGTTGTAGGCAAAGTGCATTTGCTTGACGCCCAAGTCGCGCAGCAAAGCCACCATCTCCGTGCGCTCTTGCAGAGGGACTGCACCTTCCAGGTCAAACCCCACCGTCAACAAGCCTTGTGCGGAATTTTGCGCAAGGGCTTGCACTGTGGTGGCCAGCACCAACTCCTGCGGATGGGCAGCGATGGTGGCGCGAAAACCGGCCATCACGGTCATCACCTGGTCCAGCGGTGTCATGTCCATGCCGATATTGATCGACACGTAGCGCACACCGCACTCGCGGTACGTCAACAAGGGCGCAAAGCTGGCGTCCGGATTCAAAGGCAAACAAGTGTGGGCTTCCCAGATGGCCATGGTCAAACTCCGTTTTCAGTGTGTTCGCGCTTGAAGCCTTCAGAGGCCGCCATCAGAGCCTGGGTATAGGGTTCATGGACGCGGCGCGCCGCCAGATCGTCGGCGGCCGCCATCTCGACGCAGCGCCCGCCTTGCATCACCATCAGGCGACTGCACAAATGCGTCACCACCGCCAGATCATGGCTGACCATCACATAGGTCAGTCCGCGGCGCTGGCGCAAATCGTCAAGCAGGTTCAGGACCTCGGCCTGCACAGAGGCGTCCAGCGCCGAAGTGGGTTCATCCAGCAGCAAAATTTGCGGCTCCAGAATCAGGGCGCGTGCAATCGCCACGCGCTGGCGCTGCCCGCCCGAGAGTTGATGCGGGTAGCGAAAGCGAAAGCTAGAACCCAAACCCACTTCATCGAGCGCCCGCACAATGCGTGCTTGCTGATCGTCCACCTTGTGGATGATCAGTGGCTCGCTGAGAATGCGGTCCACTGTCTGGCGCGGGTGCAATGAACCGTAGGGGTCTTGAAACACGATCTGCACCATGCGGCGGTAAGCCGGGCTGCCGAGCGCAGGCAAAGCAGCTTGGCCCTGTGCATGAAACAAATTCATGCTGCCGCGCGCCATCGGCACCAGGCCGCAGAGCGCGCGCAGCAAGGTCGATTTGCCGGAGCCCGACTCACCCACAATGCCAAAGCTCTCACCGGGCTCGACTTGCAGGTTGATGCCATCGACCGCCACAAACGAGCCGAAACTCACCTGCACATCCTGCAAGCGGATACCGACGCCTGAAGCGCTCACAGCAGCCACTCCGCTTGCCTTGACAGGGTTGGCAAAGGCCGAACCGGCTGCCCCAGTTTGGGCAGGCAATGCAAGAGCCCCCGGGTGTAAGGATGCTGCGCTTGCGACAAACCGCCGGCCTTGAGCTCTTCCACCACGCGCCCGGCGTACATGACCAAAATGCGGTCGCAAAAAGAAGAGACCAGCCGTAAATCATGGGACACAAAAATCAGACCCATGCCGCGCTGTGACACCAGCTTGTCCAAAATTGACAGCACCTGCAATTGCACCGTGACATCCAGCGCCGAGGTCGGTTCGTCGGCGATCAGCAAATCAGGCTGGGGGCACAGCATCATGGCGATCATGGCGCGCTGGCCCATACCGCCCGAGACTTCGTGCGGATACAAACCAAACACGCGCTGCGGGTTGTCAATTTGTACTGCTACCAACGCTGCCAGGGTTTCTTCAATGGCTTGCGCACGGCTCATGGGCCGGTGCGCTTGCAAGGTTTCGACGATTTGCTCGCCGATGGTCATCACCGGATTGAGTGAAAACTTAGGGTCTTGCAGCACCATGGTCATGCGTTTGCCGCGCAGCTCACGCCTTTGCTGCGGCGAGCAGCTGAGCAAATCAGTCTCACCTAAACGCATGCGAGAGGCGCGCACACGCGCCTCGGGCGGCGTTAAGCCCATGATGGCGCGGCCGGTTTGTGATTTGCCCGAGCCCGATTCGCCCACGATACCCAAACGTTCACGGCCCAATGTGAAGCTGACCGACTTGACCGCGTCCACCCAATCGCCGTGACGGTCTGCAAAAGAGACCTGCAAATCCTGCACGTCCAAGAGCGGCGCTGAGCTCATTTCACACCCTTGGGGTCAAGCGCATCGCGCAGACCGTCACCCAGTAAATTAAAAGCCAGGCTGATGAGAAAAATGGCGGCCCCCGGGGCGGCAGCCACCCACCACTGATCGAGCACGTACTGACGACCGGCAGCGATCATGGCACCCCATTCGGGCATGGGGGGTTGGGCGCCCAGGCCCAGAAAACCCAGACCCGCTGCAGTCAAAATGATGCCCGCCATGTCCAGCGTCACCCGCACAATCACGGACGACACACACAGCGGCATGATGTGGCGGGTAACAATGCGCCAGGGAGACGCGCCCATCAGTTGCACGGAGGCGATGTAGTCGGCGCGGCGAATGCTGAGGGTTTCGGCGCGCGCAATGCGTGCATAGGGCGGCCAAGAGGTGATGGCAATGGCAATCACCGCGTTTTCAATGCCGGGCCCGAGTGCCGCCACAAAGGCCAAGGCCAGAATCAGCCGAGGAAAAGCCAAGAAAATATCGGTCACACGCATCAGCACGGCATCGACCCAAGCGCCGGCATAACCCGCCACGGTGCCGACGATCAAGCCGATCGGTGCCGCCAAAATGGCCACCAGTATCACCACCATCAGCGTGATGCGCGAGCCATACAAGAGCCGGGAGTAAATGTCGCGGCCCTGGTCGTCCGTGCCCAGCCAGTGCACTGTTGAAGGCGGCAGCAGTCGCGTCTTGACCAGATCGCCTTCGAATGGCGGAAACGGTGCCAGCACCGGCGCAAAAACAGCCAGCAGCACCAGGAGCAGCACGATGACCAGGCCGCTGACGGCCAGGCGGTTGCGGGCAAAGGTCCGCCAGCCGGCGTACCAA
>CANIDW010000048.1 GCA_947466165.1 Comamonadaceae bacterium
GGCGCCCTCATTCCAGGTCTGTTGCTGGTCGGTTTGTACCTCCTGTTTATTGTGATGGTCGCCATCTTCAAGCCAGCCATGGTGCCCGCGCTGCCCCCCGAAGCTTTGCTCTACAAAGAAGACAACGGCCGCTCCGGCCACCGTTCACTGCTGGTGCTGGTGCTGCTTTGCGCGGCGGTCGGTTTTGCCTGGGCGCAAGTGCACGACGGGCTGATGACAGGCTGGTTGGAACGCGCCACCGCGTCACCCGGCGACGAGATCGTCATCATGTCGCTGACCCTGGCCTCGCTGACCGGTCTGGCCCTGGCCATCATCAACCGCGGCTCCAAGCTGGGCTTGCTCTCCAAACTGGCCGAGCAGGTGACCTTTGTGCTGATGCCGCCGCTGATCCTGATCTTTCTGGTTTTGGGCACCATCTTTCTGGGTGTGGCCACACCGACCGAAGGCGGCGCCATGGGCGCGCTGGGCGCCCTGATTCTGGCCATGGGCAAACGCCGCATGAGCATGCCCCTGCTCAAGCAAGCCCTGGAAAACACCGCCAAGCTGGCCTCCTTTGTGCTGTTCATCCTGATCGGCTCGACGGTCTTCAGCTTCACCTTCAATGCTGCCGACGGTCACATCTGGGTCGAGCACCTGTTTGACGGCATTCCCGGCGGCGCCTGGGGCTTTCTGGTGGTGGTGAACATCCTGGTGTTCATTCTGGGCTGCTTCATCGACTTCTTCGAGATCGCCTTCATCGTGATTCCGCTGCTGGCCCCGGTGGCCGAGAAGATCCTGCCTGGCTTGGTGCCTGGTATGACAGCCGACCAGGCCATGATCTGGTTTGGCGTGATCATCGCGATGAATTTGCAGACCTCGTTTCTGACGCCGCCCTTTGGCTTTGCACTGTTTTACCTGCGCAGCGTGGCAGCCAAGTTTGACTACAAAGACCGTGTCACCGGCAAGCTGATACCCTCGGTCAAAACCAGCGAGATCTACAAGGGCTCGATCGCCTTCATCATCTTGCAGCTGATCATGGTGGTGGCGGTCATTGCCTTCCCGGTGCTGGTCACCGGCGGTATCTCCAAAGACAAGGACCTGAGCGCAGAGCAGATCATGCAGCAGCTCGACATTCCTCCTGCAGCAGATGCCGCCGACCCGACGGCTGACAGTGAAAAGCCGGCGACAGACGCGCCGGCCGAAGGCAGCAAGGCCCAGGATGACGACCCCATGAAAGCGCTGATGGACGATGTCGCCAAAGGCGAAGGCAAGAAGAAGCCCTGAGGGTTTTATGAAAGCTATGCCCGCTTCGCAGCGGGCATAAAAAAAGCCCCGCAATCGCGGGGCTTTTTTATGAGCAGACTGTAAAGACTGATTACAGTTTTTGCGCCTGCATGAAGCCGTCGAAACGGGCTTCCGTGAAACGGAACCAGAGGTTTTGCTCTTTACGGAAATCAGAGTAGTCGTCGTAAACCTTTTTCCAGTTGGGGTTCTTGGCGCTGATTTCAGCGTACAGCTTCATGGACTCTTTGTAGGCCAGTTCCATGACGTCCTTGGGGAAAGGCAGCACTTTGGCTTTTTGACCCACCAGCGTCTTCAGGGCAGCCGGGTTGCGAGCGTCGTACTTGGCTTGCATATCGACGTGCGCAAAAGCAGCTGCAGCTTCAACAATGGCCTTGTTCTCTGCCGACAGGCTTTCAAAGGCCTTGTTGTTGATGAAGAGGTCCAGCTGGGGACCGCCTTCCCACCAGCCAGGGTAGTAGTAAAACGGGGCAACCTTGTTGAAGCCCAGTTTCAGATCGTCATAAGGTCCGACCCACTCGGCCGCATCGATGGTGCCTTTTTCCAGCGCGGTGTAGATCTCACCGCCCGGGATGTTTTGCGGCACGCCGCCCATGCGCTCGATCACCTTGCCGGCAAAGCCGCCGACGCGGAATTTCAGGCCCTTGATGTCTTTGGCCGACTTGATTTCTTTACGGTACCAGCCGCCCATTTGAGCGCCAGTGTTGCCGCATGGGAAGTTGACGATGTTGTACTTGGCGTAAAACTCACGCATCAGCTTGCCGCCGTTGCCGTGGTACATCCAGGCTGTCATCTGGCGGCTGTTCAGGCCGAAGGGGATGGCGCAACCGATGGCAAAAGTCTCGTCTTTGCCGAAAAAGTAATAAGGCGCTGTGTGGGCCATTTCAATGGTGCCGTTTTGCACGCCGTCCACCACACCGAATGGGGGCATCAGTTCGCCGCCGGCATGCACAGAGATGACAAACTTGCCGCCGGACATTTCGCCGACTTTTTTGGCAAATGTTTCAGCTGCGCCGTAAATCGTGTCCAGCGCTTTAGGAAAGCTGGAAGCCAGGCGCCAGCGGATGTTGGCAGCCGGGGCCTGAGCCTGCACCGCAGGGGCTACGCCGGCCGCGAGAACACCCGCGATACCTGCATTTTTGATGACGAGACGACGGTCCATAAGAAACTCCTTAATAGTTACAAACGCTGTATTTTAAGAGATAGACAGCCAAAGGTATTGGTGCTTACCCGTGAAAAAACCGGTGTTTACCCCTGAAAAAAGGGGCTGCAAATTGACCGGCTTGGTCTTTGCAGCCTAGCGCTGACGCTCAATCAGGGCGTAGGCGTCATGCGCATGAATCGATTCGTGGTTGACCACCTCAACCCGGTAGCTGCCGATGCGGGGATCGGCTTCGAGCGCCACGGCCACGTCGCGAATGAGGTCTTCCACAAATTTAGGGTTGGCATAGGCATGCTCTGTCACCCATTTTTCGTCCGCCCGTTTGAGCAGGCCCCAGAGCTCGCTGGAGGCATTGTGCTCGGCCACGCGCACCAGCTCGCTCAAGTCCATGGGCAAGGCCGGGTCACGCAATTCGACACGCATGCTGATGAATGAGCGTTGGTTGTGCGCGCCATTGTCTGAGACCTCTTTGGAGCAGGGACACAAGGACTTGACAGGCACCACAGCTTGCAAACTCAGACGGGTCTGGCCGTCACGGTGCTCGGCAATCCATTGGCCGTCGTACTCCATCAGGCTTTGCAAGCCAGACACCGGCGCTGCTTTGCGCATAAAAAACGGAAAGCTCACCTCGATGCGACCGTCCTCAGCCTCTAAAAGCGTCAACATGGCTTTGATTTCGGCACTCAACAAGGGGGCAGTCAGGGGAACGCCACGGACTTCCAGGGACTCGAGCCAGGCGATCAGGCGCGACATGTGAGCGCCCTTTTTCTGGGCGCTGAGCGCCACGTCCAGCGTCCAGTGGCCCACCGTGGCTTGCAGCTTGCCGTCGACCATCAAGCTCAGCGGGTAACGCAGCGACTTGATACCCACGCGCTGGATCGGCATGTCGCGCACATCCGCCCTGGCCTGCACATCGGGCATGACCGTCAAGCTGTTTGCCAGCGGCAGGCCGTTGTTGAGGTCAAGCTTCATGCGACCGACTTCAGAACCACTTTGGCGGCCCGCTCAGGCAGGTAAGCCGCAAAACGGGCCATCACCGTGGCTTCTATGCCGGCTGCATCCAGCCCTTGCAGGGCCATCAGCGCAGCCACATCACCGTGCTCGGTGAATTCATCTTTCAAGCCCAACTGCAACAAGGGCTTGTGAATCCCGGCTTGAAGCAAGGCTTCGCTCACGGCACTGCCGGCACCGCCCATCAGGCAGGCGTCTTCTACCGTGACCAGGGCTTGGTGTGCGGCCGCCACTTCAAGCAGCAAGGCCGTGTCCAGCGGTTTGGCCCAGCGCATATTGACGACCGTAGCGCCGAGTTTTTCAGCGGCTGCCAAGGCCGGGTAAAGCAAAGTGCCAAAGGCCAGGATGGCCAGGCCGGAACCCTGACGGCGCACTTCAGCCCGGGCAAAAGGCAGCGCTTGCAGCCCGGGCTCGGTCGCCACGCCGGCACCGGCGCCGCGCGGGTAGCGCACAGCCACCGGGTGGTTTTGCTCAAAAGCAGTTGTCAGTAACTTGCGGCACTCGTTCTCATCAGCCGGGCAGGCGATGCTCATGTTCGGGATGCAACGCAAAAAAGCAATGTCATAAGCACCGGCGTGCGTGGCGCCATCGGCGCCGACCAGACCCGCGCGGTCCAGGGCAAACACCACGGGCAGGTTTTGCAGGGCGACGTCGTGAATCAGCTGGTCATAGCCACGCTGCAAGAAGGTCGAGTAAATCGCCACCACCGGCTTGAGGCCTTCACAGGCCATACCGGCGGCAAAGGTCACCGCGTGCTGCTCGGCAATGCCGACGTCGTAATAGCGGCCGGGGAAACGCTGGTGAAACTCGACCATGCCCGAGCCTTCGCGCATGGCCGGCGTGATGCCCACCAGGCGCGGGTCTTGCTCGGCCATGTCGCACAGCCAGCGGCCAAAGACCTGCGTGAAGGTCTGCTTGGCCGGCGTGGCGGATTTTTGCAGCCCCAAGGCCGGATCGAACTTGCCGGGGCCATGGTAAGCCACCGGGTCGGCCTCGGCGAGCATGTAGCCTTGGCCTTTTTTGGTCACCACGTGCAGGAACTGCGGGCCCTTGAGCTGGCGGATGTTTTCGAGCGTGGGGACCAGCGAGTCCAGGTCGTGGCCGTCAATGGGGCCGATATAGTTGAAACCGAAGTTCTCAAACAAGGTGGCCGGTACCACCATGCCCTTAGCATGCGCCTCCAGGCGCTTGGCCAGCTCAAAAAGCGGTGGTGCTCCTTTGAGCACCTGCTTGCCCACGTTTTTAGCGGCGGCGTAGAACTGCCCGCTCATGAGCTGCGCCAGGTAGCGGTTCAGCGCGCCCACCGGCGGGCTGATGCTCATGTCGTTGTCGTTCAGGATGACCAGCAGGTTGCAGTCGCAAACGCCGGCATTGTTCAGCGCCTCGAAAGCCATGCCGGCACTCATGGCGCCGTCGCCGATGATGGCCACCGCGTGGCGGTCTTCGCCCTTTTGTTTGGCGGCCATGGCCATACCCAAAGCGGCTGAAATCGAGGTGGACGAATGCGCCGTGCCAAAGGTGTCGTACTGGCTTTCGCTGCGGCGCGGAAAGCCTGACAGACCGTCCAATTGACGCAATGAATGCATGCGGTCACGCCGGCCGGTGAGGATTTTGTGCGGGTAGGTCTGGTGGCCCACGTCCCAGACCAGGCGGTCTTCGGGGGTGTTGAAAACATAATGCAGCGCCACCGTGAGCTCCACCGTGCCCAGGTTGGAGCTCAGATGTCCGCCGGTGCGCGAGACACTCTCCAGCAGGTAAGCGCGCAGTTCGTCGGCCACGCGTTGGAGCTGGTTGCGCGGCACCAGGCGCAAGTCGGCCGGGCTGTTGATGGTTTCTAGCAATGGGTACATCCGGGTGTTCCTCAGAAACCGCGATTGACAAGCATATCGGCCAGCGCCCGCAAGGCTGCCGTGTTCTCCAGATCCGCGGCCCGCAGGCTGGAGTGGGCTTGAGAAAGTAATTCCTGCGCGTATTTTTTAGAAGCCTGCAGCCCCATCAGGGACACAAAGGTCGGCTTGTCCTGGGCGGCGTCTTTGCCGGCCGTCTTGCCCAGCGTGCCGGAGTCGGCCACCACGTCCAGCACATCATCGACCACCTGAAAGGCCAGCCCCAGGGTAGCGCCATAGTCGCTCAGGGCACGTTGCGCTGACACGTTAGGCCTGCCGCAGGCTGCACCCATCATGACGCTGGCTTGCAACAGCGCACCGGTCTTGAGCTTGTGCATTTCATGCAGCTGCGCAGCGCTGATGGGCTGGCCGACACTGGCCAGGTCAATCGCCTGCCCGCCCGCCATGCCCTGAAAACCGGCGGCTTGCGCAAGCATGCGGCACAGCAGGGCCTGCATGCCGGCGGGCATGGTGCTGTCGTCAGGGGTCAGCAGCTCAAAGGCCAGCGCCTGCAGCGCATCGCCGGCCAACAGTGCCTGTGCCTGACCGAAGCGCACATGCACGGTGGGCTTGCCGCGGCGCAGCACATCGTTGTCCATGCAAGGCATGTCGTCATGCACCAGCGAGTAAGCGTGAATCAGCTCAACCGCGCAAGCAGCCCGCAAAGCGGCCTGGGGGTTACCGGCCACGGCCTCGCAGGCGGCCAGCACCAGCAGCGGACGCAAGCGTTTGCCCCCGTCCAGCACAGCGTAGCGCATGGCTTCGCCCAAGCCGGCCGGGGCCGGGCAGGTTTGCGGGCAGGCCACCCAGTTTTTCAAGGCTGTCTCGACCCGTTCGAGCTGAAGCGCGCTCCAGCCGGGCAAGTCAAAGGAAGCGCCGCTGAGCGTCTTGGGGGAGTTCAATGAATTCAAAGCTTTATTCCTGTGCCCAGGGTTTGAGTTCGCCGCCATCGAGCACCTTGATTTGCTGCTCCACGGCTGCCAGCTTGTCGCGGCAATAGGCCAGCAACTGGGCGCCGCGCTGGTAACCGGCTAGCAACTGGTCCAGGGGCATTTGACCGCCTTCGAGCTCCAG
This sequence comes from Comamonadaceae bacterium, assembly GCA_947466165.1. Taxonomy (GTDB): domain Bacteria; phylum Pseudomonadota; class Gammaproteobacteria; order Burkholderiales; family Burkholderiaceae_C; genus Polaromonas. The sequence goes on from CANIDW010000048.1 coordinate 6,415, forward strand.
GACCAGTTTTTCCAGCTCTTGCAAGGCCGCCTCGTAATGGGCGGGCTCGGTCGAGAGGGGGGCAGCGTTTGTTTTTCTCATGGCTTGTTGTATCAGTGTGCAGACGATTTTAGAGGCTTGCTGTGCGAGCCGGCTTCCAGGGCCGTCAGACCCCGGGCGGCAAGGGGCGGTAGGTACAATGAAAAACCAGTTTGAAGGGGCTGCCAATCTTGCGCTGCCCGACCAACATTTTCACAAGCGCATGTCTGATTTAAGCCTTCGACTTTTGCAGGCGACCAGCCAGCTGCCCATCTCCAGCTATTTTGACCCCGGTCTGTACGCCCGCGAGCAACAAAAGCTGTTTGCCAAAGGCCCGCGCTACCTGGGCCATGAGCTGGCGGTGCCCAAGCTGGGCGACTATTACACGCTGCCCCACGAAGGCCAGGGCCGGGCGCTGGTGCGCAATGCCTCGGGCATCGAGCTGATCTCCAACGTCTGCCGGCACCGGCAGGCCCTTTTGCTGCAAGGCCGCGGTTCGCTGGGCGACCGGGCCGACAGCAACATCGTCTGCCCGCTGCACCGCTGGACTTACAACATCGCCGGCGAGCTGATTGGCGCGCCGCACTTCGAGATCGACCCCTGTTTGAACCTGAACCGCTACAAAACTACCACCTGGAACGGCCTGGTGTTTGAAGACAACGGGCACAACATGGCCGCCGAGATGGCCGACCTGGGCTCGATGCAAGACCTGGACTTCAGCGGCTACCAGCTCGACAAAGTGCATCTGCACGAATGCAACTACAACTGGAAAACCTTCATCGAGGTCTACCTGGAGGACTACCACGTAGGCCCCTACCACCCGGGCTTGGGCGGCTTTGTGACCACCGACGATTTGCGCTGGGAACTGAGTAAAAACTACTCGGTGCAGACGGTTGGCGTGTCCGACAAGCTGGGCAAGCCCGGCACGGATGTCTACAAAAAGTGGCATGACGTGGTGCTGCAATACCGCAAGGGGGCGGCTCCCAAGTACGGCGCCATCTGGCTGACTTACTACCCGAACGTGATGATCGAGTGGTATCCGCATGCGCTGGTGGTCAGCACGCTGCACCCGCAGGGGCCGGACAAAACCTTGAACGTGGTGGAGTTTTTCTACCCTGAAGAAATCTGTGCTTTCGAGCGCGAGTTCATCGAGGCGCAGCAAGCCGCCTACATGGAGACCTGCGTCGAGGACGATGAAATCGCCCTGCGCATGGACGCCGGCCGCCTCGCCTTGATGCAGCGCGGCGACAACGAGTTCGGCCCTTACCAAAGCCCGATGGAAGACGGCATGCAGCACTTTCACGAGTGGTACCGTCGCGAAATGGGTGCCAGCAAAACCACCCAGATGATCTGAGCGGCGCGTCAGGACACGGCTTATGCAAGCGCTCTGGATGGTTCTGGCCTCTTTCCTGTTTGCCTCCATGGGCGTGTGCGTCAAACTGGCATCGAGTAACTTCAACGCCTTTGAACTGGTGCTGTACCGCGGACTGGTCGGCATGGTGTTCATGGGCCTGATCGTGCAGGCGCGCGGCTCGGGCTTGCGCACCCGCTTTCCCGGCATGCAGGCCTGGCGCAGCCTGATCGGCGTGATCTCTCTGGTCGCCTGGTTTTATGCGATTGCCTATTTGCCGCTGGCCACGGCCGTGACGCTGAACTACATGAGCAGCATCTGGGTGGCCGCCTTTTTGATAGGGGGCGCCCTGCTGTACACCCGCGGGCCGGTGCAGCCGCGCCAGGGCCTGCTGTTACTCACGGTGCTGACCGGCTTTGGCGGCGTGGTCATGATTTTGCGGCCCACACTGGAGCAAAACCAGTTGTTTGCCGGCCTGATCGGGCTGATGTCGGGCCTGCTGGCGGCCCTGGCTTACATACAGGTCACAGCCTTGGGCCGGGTGGGCGAGCCCGAAGAGCGCACGGTGTTTTACTTTGCGCTGGGCTCGGCGCTGGGCGGTGGCATCGGCGTCATGTTCACCGGGCTGTCTGAATGGAACTGGGGGGCCGCCGTCTGGTTGCTGCCGATTGGCGTGCTGGCCTCGATAGCCCAGTGGTGCATGACGCGGGCCTACAGCCAGGGGCCCACACTGGTGGCGGCGAACCTGCAGTATTCGGGTATTGTGTTTGCGGCGCTGTACAGCCTGTTGCTGTTTGGCGATCAGATCCCGCTGTTAGGCTGGCTGGGCATGCTGGTGATTGTGGTCAGCGGCGTGGCGGCTACGGCCCTGCGCACACAGGCCCTGCCCAACCCGCCGGCCGAAGAACATTAACAACATGAACTACGCAACGACGCTGCAACCCCAACTTTCTGGAAGGCTCTCACCATGCACACCCATCTGATCTCTGCCGAAGAGCTTGCGCCCCTGCTGGCCACACCCGCCAACTGCCTGGTGTTTGACTGCA
>CANIDW010000049.1 GCA_947466165.1 Comamonadaceae bacterium
ATCACGGCGTGGCGGTGCGTGAAAGTGCCGCGCCCCGAGTCTTCGCCAGATAAACGCACCGGGAAGCCACTGGCTACCAGCGAGGCAAAAGCCATGTGCTCACCCATTCCCCAGTCCACTGGAATCTCGCCCCGACCCATGGCGGCGCGATCGTCATAAACCTTTTTCACCAACTGGTGCGGTGAGACGGATTCGGGGATGGTGGTGATTTTTTCGGCCAGGCGCTTCCATTCAGCCAGGGGGATGGCGGTGTCGCCAGCGTCTGTCCATTTTTTGCCGAGGAACGGGGCCCAGTCCACGGTGAACTTGGTTTTAAAGTTGGTCAATACCTGGTCGTCAGTGTGCTTGCCGGCATCCAAAGCTGCGCGGTAAGACTTGACCATGTCATCGCCCAAGGACTCACCCAAGCCCTGGGCAGACAATTTGTCCGCAAACAGTTTGCGGGTGCCGGGATGGGCGGCGATTTTCTTGTACATCAGCGGCTGCGTCAGCGCCGGCGTGTCCTGCTCGTTGTGACCGAGCTTGCGAAAACACACGATGTCCAGCACCACGTCCTTGCGGAAGGTCATGCGGTACTCGAGCGCCATCTGCGTGGCCAGCACCACGGCCTCCGGGTCATCTCCGTTGATGTGCAGAACCGGCGCTTCGACCATCTTGACAATGTCGGTACAAAAAACCGACGAGCGCATGTCACGCGGGTCCGAGGTGGTGAAACCGATCTGGTTATTGATGATGATGTGCAAAGTGCCGCCGGTGGAGTAACCGCGGGTCTGGGCCAGCGCAAAGGTTTCCTGATTGACGCCCTGACCGCCAAAGGCCGCGTCGCCATGCACCAGCACAGGCAGGACCTGTTTGCCCAGCGGGTCAGCACGGCGGTCCATGCGGGCGCGCACAGAGCCTTCGACCACGGGGTTGACGATCTCCAGGTGCGAAGGGTTGAAGGCCAGCGACAAGTGCACCGGGCCACCGGCTGTGCTGATGTCCGAGCTGAAGCCCTGGTGGTACTTCACGTCGCCCGAGGGCAGGTGTTCAGGCGCGGTGTGGTCAAACTCGGCAAACAAGTCGCCGGGCAATTTGCGCATGGTGTTGACCAGCACGTTCAAGCGGCCGCGGTGGGCCATGCCGATGACGATTTCCTGCACGCCCTGAGCACCCGCCGACTGAATCAGCTCGTCCATGGCCGCAATGAAACTCTCTCCACCTTCCAGTGAAAAGCGCTTTTGGCCTACATATTTAGTATGTAAAAACCGCTCCAGGCCTTCGGCTGCGGTCAGTCTCTCGAGGATCAGTTTCTTTTTGTCAGCCGTGAAATTGGGCTTGCTGCGGATGCTTTCGAGCTTTTGCTGCCACCAGCGCTTTTCAGCCTGGTCGGTGGCGTACATGTATTCGGCGCCCAGGGTGCCGCAGTAGGTTTCGCGCAGCGCATTGACCAGCTCGCGCAGGGACATGCTGTTTTTGCCGAAGAAGGTGTTGCTGGTGTCGAAGACGGTTTCCTGGTCGGCATCAGAAAATCCGTAGAAAGCAGGGTCGAGTTCGGGAATGGCCGGGCGCTCGGTGCGCTTGAGCGGATCCAGGTCAGCCCAGCGCTGACCAACGTTGCGATAGGCGGAAATCAGCTGTTGCGCGGCGGTGCGCTTGCGGCCCATTTCGGCGTCGGCGCTGGCCAAAACAACCTTGGTGCCGCCGGCTTTGGCGCGTTCAGCAAATGCACTGATGACGGGCTGGTGCGGCACGTCTTTGGCATTGCTGCCGTCGGTGGCAGGCACATGCTGAAGCGCATCAAAATACTCGCGCCAGGTGTCGGGCACGCTGCCGGGATTGGCCAGGTAGTTTTCGTAAAGCTCTTCGACGTAGGGCGCGTTGCCCCCGAAAAGATAGGTATTGCCTTGATAGGCGGCGTACACCGATGCCGGTGTGGGCGCGTTGGAACTCATATCCGCTGACCTCCGTTTCCCTTGAGGAAACATTAGCTGGTTAAAGCTGGTTAATTAACCTTCCGCAGCACGGCTTGACCGATTAGCGGATGCGACTGTGGCAGGAAGGGCCTTCAGAACACATGTATTGTGCCACCGAACGGTTACGCGAAAATGACGAACGGCCTGGCGCCGGCACGGCGGGCACAGGCGGACTTAGTCAGTCTCGCTGGCGATCTGCAGGCAGACAGTGCGGCAAAGCTGGGCCACGCGCTCGTCAATGATGCGGTAGTAAATTTGCACGCCATCACGGCGTTTCCCCAGCACACCGGCCCGGTACAAGGTGTTGAGGTGCTGCGACATATTGGGCTGGGTGGTCGGGATCTGGCTGAGTAGTTCACTCACGTTTTTTTCAGCCACGCAAAGACTGCTGATAATTTTCAGCCGCATAGGCGCCGACATGACTCGAAAAACCTCCGCTGCCATTTCGAACACTTCGTCGGGTTCAGTGGACTCATCGGCAGGTTTGGTAAGGGATCGCTTGACCATGGTGATGCACTTTCTGCAGCCGGTACAGGCACTCTGTTTGGCCGGGCGGGCTCGACTATAGCTTTTTCACGCGCACACGGCTCAGCTGCTCATGCGGTCCTTGATCTGCTGCAGCGCAGCCGGGTCGTCCATGGTGGTCAGATCGCCGGCATCGCGGCCTTCGCAAATGGCCTGGATGGCACGGCGCAGCAATTTACCGCTGCGGGTCTTAGGCAGCGCCGTGACAAAGCGCACACGTGCCGGCCGGGCTACAGCACCCAAATCACCATCAACTCGCTTCATGATCTCGCCTTCAAGCTTGAGCGCAAGCGAAGGATCGTTCAGCGCGCTGGCATCTTTGAGTACCACAAAGGCCATGGCCACCTGCCCTTTGAGCTGGTCTGCCACGCCGACAACGGCCACTTCAGCGACCATCGCATGGCCGGAAATACTTTCTTCTATCTCGCGCGTGCCCAGACGGTGACCGGCTACGTTGATCACGTCGTCGGTACGCCCCAGAATGAAGTAGTAACCGTCCTCGTCACGGATGCCCCAATCAAAGGTGCTGTAGACCATCTTGCCGGGCACGCTCTTCCAGTAAGTGTTGACGAAGCGCGCATCGTCCTGCCAGATGGTTTGCATGAAGCCCGGCGGCGTCGGGCCTTCGAGGACGACCACGCCTTTTTCGTTGGGCTGGGTCAGCTCTTCGCCGGTGCTCTCATGCAGCAGTTTGACGCGGTAACCGTACATGGGCACACCCGGGCTGCCGAACTTGCTGGGCGTCTTTTCAACACCGTTGGCCACCGTGAGCAAAGGCCAGCCGGTTTCGGTTTGCCAGTAGTTGTCAATGATGGGCACTCGCAAGCCTTCGCTGATCCAGCGGGCGGTGGGCTCGTCCAGCGGCTCACCGGCCAGGAAGAGCGCACGCAGGCTGGACAGGTCGTATTTTTGAAGCAGTGCGGGGTCTTGTTTTTTGAGCACGCGCACAGCCGTAGGTGCGCTGAACATGGCCGTGACCTTGTACTTTTCGACCAAACTCCACCAGATGCCACCGTTGGGCTGGCCGTCCATGCCCTGGGTGGGCAGGCCTTCGTACATGATGGTGGCCATGCCGGCGATCAGCGGACCGTAGACGATGTAGCTGTGACCGACCACCCAGCCGATGTCGCTGGTGGAAAAGAATGTCTCCCCGGCACGGCCGTCGAAGATGTGCTTCATGCTGGCCGCCAGCGCCACCATATACCCGGCAGTGTCGCGTTGCACACCTTTGGGCTTGCCGGTGGTGCCGCTGGTGTAGATGGTGTAGCTGATGTCGGTGGACTTCATGGGCTCGCAAGGCACTTGCGCGTCGAAGTGCTGCTGGCGCAGCTCAGACCACAAATGGTCGCGGCCTGCCACCAGGCTCATGGGCGCGAGTTGGCGGTCTGACAGCAGCACCGCAGACGGCTTGTGTGCGGCCAGACGAATGGCTTCGTCAAGCAAGGGTTTGTAAGGCATGGCCTTGCCGCCGCGCGAGCCGCCATCGGCACTGACGATGACCTTGGGCGTGGCGTCGTCAATGCGGGAGGCCAGCGAGCCGCTGGCAAAACCGCCGAACACCACGCAGTGGATGGCGCCTATGCGCGCGCAGGCCAGCATGGCAAATGCAGCGTCAGCCACCATCGGCATGTAAATCAAAACTCTGTCGCCTTTTTGCACGCCCAATGCCTTCAAGCTGGCGGCCATGCGCTGCACTTCCCGGTGCAAGTCGGCAAAGCTGTAGCTTTTTTCGCTGCCGGTTTCGGTCGAGATGGCAATCAGCGCGGCCTGGTCGGCGCGGTCCTTAAGGTGCCGATCGACCGCGTTGTGGCACAAATTACTCAAACCCCCTTCAAACCAATGTACGAATGGCGGCTTGTCGTAGTTGCAGACCCGCTCGAAAGGCTTGAACCAGTCAATCAGCTTGGCTTGCTCCGTCCAGAAGGCATCGGGCTGGTCGATGGACCAGCGGTAAAAATCGGCGTAGCTCATGGGGGTCTTCGCATTGCTCATCTCGGGTCTCCGGGAAAGTTGTAATTGGTTTGCGCTCAAGGCTGGATCTTGACCAGAATGCGGCCGCGCACTTTGCCCAGCATCAAGTCTTCAGCTTTTTCAGCGGCGCGCGCCAGGGGTACTTCTTCGATCATCAGTTCAAGCTTGGCCGGCTCCAGGTCTTGCGCCAGTCGCTGCCAGGCCAGCTGCCGGCGGGCCAGCGGCGCCATCACAGAGTCAATGCCGGCCAACGTGACGCCGCGCAAGATGAAAGGCATGACGGTGGCGGGGAAATCTGCCCCTTGCGCCAGCCCGCAGGCCGCAACCACGCCGCCATAAGCTGTCTGCGCGCAGGCATTGGCCAGCGTGTGCGAGCCTACCGCGTCCACCACGGCGGCCCAGCGTTCTTTTTGCAGGGGTTTGCCGGGAGCTGACAGACTGGCCCGGTCGATGACGGCGCCGGCACCGAGTTGCTGCAGGTAAGCGGCTTCAGAGGCCTTGCCGGTGGCGGCCACCACGGTGTAACCCAGCTTGCTGAGCAATGCCACCGCCGTGCTGCCGACACCCCCCGTGGCGCCTGTGACCAGCACCTCGCCGGCACCGGGCTTGACGCCGTGCTGCTCCAGCGCCAGCACGCAGAGCATGGCGGTGTAGCCGGCCGTGCCGATGGCCATGGCCTGGCGGGTGCTGAGGGCCGCCGGCAGCTTGACGAGCTGATCGCCCTGCAAGCTGGCAAGCTCCGCCAGCAGGCCCCAACGTGTTTCACCCAAGCCCCAGCCGTTGTGAACAAAACGATCACCCGCCTGCCAGCCCGGGTGGCTGGACTGCGTGACCACGCCGGCCCCGTCAATACCGGCGACCATGGGCCAGGCACGCACCACCGGCCCGCGGTTGGTGACGGCCAGGCCGTCCTTGTAATTGAGGCAGGAGTACTCAACGCGGCCGCGCACGTCGCCGGGCGGCAATTGCGCCTCGTTCAGCTCGGCCATGCCCGCAGTGAAACCAGCCTCTGTCTTGTTGAGCAGCAAAGCTTTGAACATCATGTTTGTCCCCTTTGGTGGGTCGCCCCTGAAATCAATGGCTCAAGGACTGACCTTTAAACTGAATTCATAATTATTGATAACAGACTTGCTTCACCCTGACACTACTTGATCAAAGCCAGCGCTTCCCTGAAAAACGGGTGGCCGGCGGAGCGCAACCATTCAAAAGCGACCATCTCGGTGGTCACCAGCTCTGCGCCATTGCCGGCCAGACGGTCAAAAGCTGCGTCCCGGTTGCGCTCGCTGCGCGAGCTGCAGGCGTCGGTCACCACCCACACATCGAACTCCTCCTGCAACAAATCAAGCGCCGTTTGCATCAGGCAGACATGCGTTTCACATCCGGCCAACACAATGGTGCCGCGACCTTCTTCTTCGGCAGGGGCATTTTTTTGCAAGTGCTTGGGCAGGCTGCGCGCGTTGCCGCCAGCGGGAGTTTTGCGCACTGGCGGGCGCAGCATGTCAGCCAAACCATCCGCTACGGCACTGAAATGCATTTTTTGCAAAACCCGGCCACCCGCTCCTTCAATGAGTGTTTGAATTTCAGGCACATTCGGCCCCAGGCCTGCTTTTTCAGACATCTGCTCGGTACCCCAGAGCGGCACTTGCAGTGCCGCAGCCAAGCGCGCCAGCCGGACAGCGTTGGCAATCACCTGCTGACTTTCAAAAATCGCCGGCATCAGGCGCAACTGGTAATCGACCAGAACAAGTTGTGAGTCGTCAGCGTCAAGCAGCATGGTCATCGTTTCAAAAAAATAAAAGATATCAAATCAAGCGTTGGCGAACACGTTCCAGCAGCCCGATCACATACGCATCAAACAGCAAAGTAGCATCTTGCCCGAACATCCGGATGCGGCCCGTGTGCTTGAGCAGGAGCAAACCCACACCGTGGGCAAACAGCGCTGTGGTTTCACGCAAAGCCGCCTCCACCGTTAAACCCAAAGCCTGCAAAGCCGCTTCACAGGGCTGTAGGGCGTCGTGTAAGCGGCCGTTGAGCTGCTCGTTCAAAGTCGCATTCAAGCCGCGCGGCCGCATGCCTTGCACCAGGTAAAAACCCAGATCCAGTTCACGCGGATTGTCTGCATAAAAATCAAACCAGGCACTGGCCTTGGCTTCCAGCTGGGCGGCAGGGTCCAGGGCGCCCGTTCCGGCTTGGGCCACCTTCTCGTTCAGCCGCTCCAGGGATTCGGCCAGCAGCGCGCCGTAAATGGCTTCTTTGCTGTCGTAGTAAAAATAGATGGCCCCGGGGGTGTAGCCCGCAGCGCGTGCAATTTCACGAACGCTGGCGCCTTCAATGCCCTGCTTTTCAAACACGGCACGGGCAGCGTCGAGCACCCGTGCACGGCGCACGTCGGTCATGGCTTGCTGGCGCTCAGTTTTAGCTTGCATGAAAGAAATATAGTCGCAATAAAGACCAAGGCTTCCAACGCATGGAATTAAACGCTTGGAAAGATAATTGAACAGCGTTTAAAATTTTAAAAATACACACTGGAGACGTCCATGAATGCAGCCCAGCCGATCGCTAATTTGATGTCCGGCGACGATTTCCGTGAGTCGTTGCGGCGCTACAAACCCAGGGTTTTTCTGGACGGACAGGCTGTGTCCAGCGTAGCCGACGAGCCAGGTTTTGCGCCGGGTATCAATGCCATTGCGTTGACCTACGACTACGCACTGAAGCCGCGCTACGCGCCCATCATGACCGCGGTGCAACACACCAGCGGCAAACTGGTCAACCGTCTGACCCACATCAACATCAGCAGCGGCGACTTGCTCAACAAGCTGGAAGCGGTGCGTCTGGTCTGCCAGGAAACCGGTTGCGCGCAGCGCTATCTCACGCACGACGCGCTGAACGCCATCGGCCAAGTGTCCGCCCGCCTGGATGACGCCAAGGGCAGCACAGAGCACAGCGCCCGTTTTAGGGACTACCTTCACCGGGTGCAAGACCAGGACCTCACACTGGGGATTGCCATGACAGACGCCAAAGGCGACCGCAGCAAGCGGCCGCACGAGCAGTCCAATGTAGACAGCTATGTGCACATCGTGGAGCGCAATGTGCGGCATAACGGCCGCCTGGGCATTGTGATTTCCGGCACCAAGGCTATCGTCACCGGCGCACCCTATATGCACGAGTTGCTGGTCATGCCCTGCCGCAACATGGGCCGCGAGGACGCCGACTTTGCCGTCTGTTGCGCTGTCCCGGTGGATGCCGAAGGCATCACCATCATCGCCAGACCGGCGGGCCGGCCTGGCGAAAAAGTCGAGCATGGCGCGGCACTTTTCAGTCGCAAATACGGCCAAAGCACGGGCGTGGTGATGTTTGACAAGGTTTTTGTGCCCTGGGAGAGCGTGTTTTACGCCGGCGATTGGGAACACTCCGGTCACCTGACCTATAGCTATGCCACACACCATCGCCACACCTGCATAGGCGCACGCGCCGGCTTCGGGGACTTGCTCATAGGCGCGGGCGCGCTGATGTGCGAGGCCAATGGTTTTGACCCCGGCAAAGAAAGCCACTTGCGCGAGCAAATGGTCGAGTTGATCACCATCACCGAGAGCTTTTTCGCTTGCGGTGTGGCCGCCAGTGTTTACGGCAAAGCCGATGAGCACAGCCAGACCTTCATGCCCGACCCGGTGTTCTCCAACATCGGCAAGCTGCTGCTGGCCACCAAAATCTACGACATGCACCGAATCGCTCACTACGTCAGCGGCGGGCTGATTGTCACCCTGCCCGGGCCTGATGAAGACCATAACCCGGAGACCGGCGCCAAGCTGTCCGAAGTGCTGCGCGCCAACCCGGATGTGCCCTACGAGCAGCGTATCGAAACCGCCCGCTTCATTGAAGACCTGACCGCCGGCTACCAGGGCGGGTGGTACAGCGTCATCAGCCTGCACGGCGGCGGCTCGCCGGCCGCCATGAAGCAGGAGATTTACCGCAACTATCCCATCGGCTCCAAGGTCGAGCTGGTCGAGCGCATTCTCGAGCGCGGTGTTGCGCACGACCCGGATCGCGCCATCACTAAAAACCGCCAGCCCGGCAAATGTTGCGACACAGGTTGCACCACACCCGGCCAGCCGGTCATGGTCGACCTACCGACAGTCGAGGCAAGCTTGCCGTCCCGACGCGTCAAGGATTGAATAGACCGGGTGCTGGCGCGCCGCTAACATGCAGGCATGCGCACACCAAAATCGGTTCCCTGGCTTAAGGCAGGTGAAGACTTTCCGCCGGTAAGTCAAGCCTGGGCCGAAAGTGACCCGGCACCCGGCTTGCTGGCCTCGGGCGGCTCTTTGGACGTGCAGGCACTGCTACAGGCCTATGGCCAGGGCATATTTCCATGG
>CANIDW010000050.1 GCA_947466165.1 Comamonadaceae bacterium
CCTTCCCGGGCGCGGGCAATGACCGGACTTTGCGCATGTTTGCTTTTGTCGATGCCGGCAATGTGTTCAGCGAGTCTGCCAACTACAGCTTGGCCGAGCTGCGGGCTTCAACGGGTGTAGGTATCAGCTGGATTTCCCCGGTTGGTCCTTTGCGTTTTGGATTTGCAAAACCACTTCGTAAAGAAGCTGGCGATAGAATACAAACAATCCAGTTCCAGATCGGCTCAGCTTTCTAATGACTTTTTCTCTACGTCATCTTCTAGTCTGCATTTTGTTGCCCATGGCGGGCGCTGCTGCCAGTGCGCAAGATTTCAAGGTTGGCATTGTCAACCTGGATCGCATTTTTCGAGAGGCCAACACATCAAAAGCTGCGCAAGCCAAGCTTGAGCAGGAATTCTCCAAGCGTGAAAAAGAACTTGCCGATTTGGGCGCTCAGATCAAGGCGCAATCTGAAAAACTGGAGCGCGACGCACCGACTCTATCGGAGAGTCAACGCAATACACGGCAACGCCAACTGGTGGAGCAAGACCGTGAGTTCCAGCGCAAGCGCCGTGAGTTTCAGGAAGACCTCAACACCCGTAAAAACGAAGAGTTGCAGTTGGTCATCGAGCGTGCCAACCGCGTGGTGAGATCTTTGGCCGAGGCAGAAAAATACGACCTGATTCTTCAAGAAGCTGTCTATGTCAACGCCAAACATGACATTACCGACAAGGTGATCAAGACCTTGAATGCCGGCAACGTCCGGTAAATCTCCCGGGTACGGCGCCGCGTGTCTCTGAGCCTGAGTGAAATTGTCGGTGCACTTGCCGGTGAATTCGACGCTGAGTTGCTCGCTGATCCCCAAACGCAGATTCAAAGCTTGGCCTCACTTGAGGCCGCAACACCCCACTCGCTGAGTTTTATCAGCAGCGCCAAATATGTGGGCCAACTCGCCGCATCAGCGGCTGCTTGCGTGGTTGTTCACCCGCAATTCAAGGGTGCAGCACTGGCGCGCGGTGCTTGCATTGTGGTCAGCGATCCTTATCGCTACTTTGCCCGCGTGACTCAGCTGTGGAAGCTGCATCACGAAGAGTTGCCTGCAGCGCTCATTCACCCTACTGCCATCATTGACCCCTCAGCGCAAATCGGGGAGAAGGTTTTTGTGGGTGCCTTTGCCTGCATTGCCGCCGGTGTGGTGATCGCGTCCGGCGTGCGCATTGGTGAACACACAGTGATCGGACGCAATGCACAGGTCGGTGCCGGCAGTCGTTTGGCCGCCCGGGTTACTTTGGGGGAGCGCTGCCTAGTTGGCGAGTGCTGCATTCTTCACCCCGGCGTTGTCATTGGAGCAGATGGCTTTGGCTTTGCGCCGCATGCCGGGGGCTGGGAAAAAATTGAGCAGCTGGGTCGGGTGCGCATCGGCAATGATGTCGAGATTGGCGCCAATACCTGCATTGACCGCGGCGCGCTGGATGACACCGTGATCGAGGACGGCGTCAAACTCGACAACCTGATCCAGATCGGCCACAACGTGCACATCGGTGCGCACACGGCCATGGCCGGGTGTGTGGGTGTGGCTGGCAGTGCCCGCATTGGCGCGCATTGCACTATCGGTGGTGCGGCCATGATCCTGGGGCACTTGACGCTGGCCGACCGGGTGAATATTTCGGTGGCAACTGTTGTCACTCGCTCTATTCTTCAGCCGGGTCATTACAGCGGCTTCTTTCCCGTCGACGACAATGCCACTTGGGAGAAAAATGCGGCTACTTTGAAGCATTTGCACAGTTTGCGCGACCGGCTCAAACAAGTTGAAAAACAGATTGCACTGCAGCAGCCCACTGCTTTGCCAGCAACCAAAGACCAGCCATGATGGACATTCACGAAATTCTCAAGCAACTGCCGCACCGCTACCCTTTTTTGCTGGTGGACCGGGTGCTGGAACTTGAAAAAGGCAAACGTATCAAGGCGATCAAAAACGTCACCATCAACGAGCCGTTTTTCGTGGGACATTTCCCGCACCGCCCTGTCATGCCTGGCGTGCTGATGCTCGAGGCCATGGCCCAGGTGGCGGCCTTGCTGGCGTTTGATGCGCTGGGCACCACCCCCGGTGAAAAGACTATTTATTATTTTGCCGGCATTGACGCTGCGCGTTTTAAGCGTCCGGTCGAGCCGGGCGACCAGCTGGTGATGGACGTTTCGCTGGAGCGCATGAAGTCGGGCATATTCAAGTTCAAGGGCATCGCCAGAGTGGATGAGCAACTGGCCTGCGAAGCTGAACTGATGTGCACCATGCGCACATTGCCCTGAGCCAAGGAGTTCCAGGTGACGGCCATTCATCCTACCGCGCTGGTTGATTCAAAGGCGCAACTTCATGAATCTGTCAGCGTAGGGCCTTACAGCGTTGTAGGCCCGCATGTTCGTATTGCTGCCGGCTCTAGCATCGGAGCGCATTGCGTGATCGAGGGTCACACCACCATAGGGCGTGACAACAAGATTTTCCAGTTCAACTCGATTGGCGCTATTCCGCAGGACAAAAAGTATGCCGGTGAGCCCTGTGAGTTGGTGATTGGTGATCGAAACACCATCCGTGAGTTTTGCACGCTCAACATCGGCTCGCCCGGCGATGCCGGCGTCACCCGCGTGGGTCACGACAACTGGATCATGGCTTATGTTCACCTCGCGCATGACTGCGTGGTGGGCAATCACACGATCTTTGCGAACAATGCCCAACTCGCAGGCCATGTGCATGTGGGTGACTGGGCTATTTTGGGCGGCTTCACGGTGGTGCATCAGTTTGTGCGCCTGGGCGCCCACAGCATGACGGCCATGTGCTCCTTGCTTTTTGCTGACCTGCCGCCTTATGTGATGTGCCAGGGGCAGCCTGCTGCCGCGCGATCGATGAACTTTGAAGGCTTGCGCCGGCGCGGTTTCTCGCCAGAGCGCATCGCCGCCGTCAAGGCCATGCAGCGGGCTTTGTACCGCGACGAGTTGACGCTGGAGCAGGCCAAAGAGCGTATTGCCGGCTTGTCGCAAAACCATCCCGAAGCTGCTGCTGATGTGGCCATCATGCTGGATTTTCTGGTCGGCACCTCGCCGCAGCGCGGCATCGTCCGCTGAACTTTGCATGCTTGACGCGCCGTCATCCGCCGGCGGGCTGACATCCGGGGAGATGTCTCCCGGCGCGTTAACTGCACAGGCGCCGCGCCTGGCCATGGTTGTCGGAGAAACCTCGGGCGATCTGCTCGCTGGCTTGCTGCTGGATGCCTTGAAAGCGCGCTGGCCTGGTTTGCAGGCCGAGGGGATTGGCGGGCCCCGCATGCAGACCCGTGGTTTCAAGGCGCTGTGGTCGAGCGACAAACTTTCTTTTCTCGGATTTCTGGATGTGCTGCTGCACTACCGCGAAATTGTTGGCATACGGCGGCAACTTCAAGCGCATTTGCTGGCGCAGCGCCCCGACGTTTTCATCGGCGTGGACGCGCCGGATTTCAACCTCGACCTTGAAGCCGCGCTGCGTGCTGCAGGTATCAAGACCGTGCACTTTGTCAGCCCCTCGGTCTGGGCCTCGCGGCCTGAGCGCGTCGAAAAAATCAAACGCAGTGCCGACCACGTGCTGTGCCTTTTTCCGTTTGAGCCGGCCCTGCTGGCCCAGCACGGCATTGATGCCACCTATGTGGGCCATCCGCTGGCCGGCATGATTCCGATGCAGGTTGATCAGGGCGCGGCGCGTTTGGCGCTGGGCCTGGCGGAAGGCCGGCCCGTGGTGGCGGTGCTGCCGGGCAGTCGGCAAGCAGAGATTGACCACCTGGCGCCCTGTTTTTTCAAAGCGGTGGCCCTGATCGCCCGCCAACGTCCGGGCACGCAATTCATCGTGCCTGCGCTACCCAGGTTCAAGTCTGAACTTGAGAGACTGGCTTTGGCTATTGGCGTTGGTTCTCTGGTCAAGGTGGTCGAAGGCCAGTCGCACGCGGTTCTGGCCGCCTGTGATGTCACGCTGATCGCCAGTGGCACGGCCACGCTCGAGGCAGCCTTGTTCAAGCGCCCGATGGTGATCGCTTACCGCATGAATCGCCTGTCGTGGTGGCTCAAGGGCCGGCTCAAGCTGCAGCCCTGGGTCGGCTTGCCCAATATTTTGTGTGGCGAGTTTGTGGTGCCCGAGTTGTTGCAGGGCGCCGCCACGCCGTCTGCGCTGGCGGGCGCCGTGATCGATTGGCTGCAGGCTGCCGAGACAAGCCCTGCGAAAATACGCGCAGTTCAGGACAAATTCACCGCTTTGCATGTTCAACTGCAACGCGATACGGCTCAATTGGCAACAGATGCGATCGACAAAATTCTTGAAGGCTGAGCAAGCGCCTTTGGTGTGGGACACGCCCGGTCTGGTGGCCGGTGTGGACGAAGCCGGGCGCGGCCCCCTGATGGGCCCTGTGGTTGCGGCGGCTGTGATCCTTGATGATCTGCACCCGATCAAGGGTTTGGCTGACTCCAAAAAACTGACGGCTTTGCGCCGGGACAAGCTGTATGACGAAATCCGCGCCAAGGCTTTGTGCTTTTCAATTGCGCAGGCCTCGGCCGCTGAAATCGACGAGATCAATATTTTGCAGGCAACCATGCTTGCCATGAAGCGCGCTGTCGAAGGTTTACGCCTGAAACCCGCCAAGGTGCTGGTGGACGGCAACCGCATTCCAACGCTGGTCATCGTCGCCGAAGCGATTGTCGGGGGTGACGCCTTGGTGCCCGCCATTTCAGCGGCCTCCATCCTGGCCAAAGTCTGGCGCGACCGCTGGTGTCAGGAGATGGACCAAGCCTTTCCGCAGTACGGATTTGCATCGCACAAGGGTTACGGCACGGCTGAACACCTGGCTGCCCTGCGCCAGCATGGCGCCTGCCCCGAGCACCGGCGTACTTTTTCGCCGGTGGCGCAGGTGCTGCGATGAGCTTCAATGACGACCCCGCCGGCACCAGCGCCGTCACGCACATCGCGTCGCGCAGCAACCCCATCATCAAGACCTTGCACAAGCTGGCCCACGAAAGCACGGCTTATCGTAAGGAAGGTCTGGTGTGGCTGGAAGGTGATCATCTGTGTCGCGCTGTCCTGGCGCGTGGCTTGAAACCTCAAATGGCCGTTTTCTCAGAATCTTTCTGGCTCCAGGCCCCGGTACAGTGGTCTGCCGCAGCCGGCAAGACCTTGGTGATTGCCGATGCCCTGTGGCCCGAATTCAGCGCTCTGGAGTCACCGGCCCCCATGGGTTTTGTGATGGCTTTACCTAGTGCCCCAGCGTTGCAAGCAGACGCCGCCTCAGTAGTGCTTGACCGCGTGCAGGACGCCGGCAATGTGGGCTCGATTTTGCGGAGCGCTGCGGCCTTTGGTTTCGGGCAGGTGCTGGCGCTCAAAGGCACGGCAGCGCTTTGGTCGCCCAAGGTGCTGCGCGCCGGCATGGGCGCGCATTTCGGGCTGCAGCTGATCGAAGGACTGGAGATTGAAGACCTGCAAGCCTTGGCCGTGCCGCTGGTGGTGACCAGCTCACATGAAGGCACTTTTTTGCATCAGCAGAAACTGCCTTCACCCTGCGCCTGGGTCATGGGCCACGAAGGGCAGGGTGTCAGTGCCGGTTTGTCGGCCATGGCACGCTTGTCGGTGCGTATCGCCCAGCCGGGCGGTGAGGAGTCGCTCAATGTGGGTGCAGCTGCCGCCATTTGCCTCTACGCCAGTGCGGCGGCGTCCTAAGGAAGCTGAATCAGGCCCCGGGCTCGGCTATAATCAGTGGCTTTTCTAAACCAGCTTCGCCCGAGCGCCAAGTCAAGCCAAAAACCTTCCAATAACCGTCAATCAGCGTCTTTCACCAGACCTTTTTGTGCACGCTTGGGCGAACCGTAACCACACGGAGAACCCAGTGCTTTTGTCTCTACAGGGAAACAACCCTTCCGCCATCCTGGCGCTCGCAGACGGCACGGTCTTTATCGGCAATTCCATAGGCGCTCCTGGTGCCACCACGGGCGAGGTGGTGTTCAACACCGCCATGTCCGGCTACCAGGAAATCCTGACGGACCCCAGCTACTGCCAGCAGATCGTCACCCTGACGTACCCGCACATCGGCAACTACGGCGTCAATCTCGAAGACGTCGAAGCCGACAAAGTCTATGCCGCTGGCCTCATCATCAAAGACCTGCCGCTCATCGCCTCCAACTTTCGCCAAACAGTTTCGCTGTCGGCGTACCTGGTCAGCCAGGGCACGGTGGCGATTGCCAACCTCGACACCCGTCAACTGACCCGCCACCTGCGCACACACGGCGCGCAAAATGGCTGCATCATGGCCTTGGCTGCCGGCGAGTCTGTCAGCCCCGCAGCGATTGCCAAGGCCGTGGCTGCTGCGCAGGCCGCGCCCAGCATGAGCGGGCAAGATCTGGCCAAAGTGGTCTCTGTGCAGAAATCTTATCCATGGACCGAAACAGAGTGGAAGCTCGGCTCGGGTTACGGCGTTCAAAGCGCACCGAAGTTCCATGTGGTCGCCTATGACTTTGGCGTCAAGAAAAACATTCTGCGTATGCTCGCCGAGCGGGGCGCGCGCATCACCGTGGTGCCGGCGCAGACGCCTGCCGCCGAGGTGCTCAAACTCAAGCCGGACGGTATCTTTTTGTCCAACGGCCCCGGCGACCCTGAGCCTTGTGACTACGCCATTGCTGCCGCCCGTGAGCTGATCGAAACCGGCATTCCGACCTTTGGTATTTGTTTGGGTCACCAGATCATGGCGCTGGCCAGTGGTGCCAAGACCTTCAAAATGAAGTTCGGCCATCACGGTGCCAACCACCCGGTCAAAGACCTGGACACTGGGCGCGTCAGCATCACCAGCCAGAACCATGGTTTTGCGGTGGACGAAAAATCCCTGCCCACCAATATGCGCGCCACCCACATCAGCCTGTTTGACGGCACCTTGCAGGGCCTGGCCCGCACCGACAAGCCGGCGTTTTGCTTTCAGGGTCACCCTGAAGCCTCGCCCGGCCCCCATGACATTGCCTACCTGTTCGACCGCTTCACAGCGTTGATGGAGGCCGCAGCGCAGACTGCCGGAGTTCAATAATGCCCAAGCGCACAGACATTCAATCGGTCCTCATCATCGGGGCCGGTCCCATCATCATCGGTCAGGCCTGTGAGTTCGACTACTCCGGCGTGCAAGCCTGCAAGGCCCTGCGCGAAGAGGGTTACAAGGTCATCCTGATCAACAGCAACCCTGCCACCATCATGACCGACCCGGCGACTGCCGACGTCACCTACATCGAGCCCATCACCTGGCAGACAGTGGAGAAAATTATTGCCAAGGAGCGCCCCGACGCGATCCTGCCGACCATGGGCGGGCAGACTGCGCTCAATTGCGCGCTCGACCTCTGGCGCCACGGCGTGCTCGACAAGTACAAGGTGGAACTCATAGGCGCCACGCCCGAGGCCATCGACAAGGCTGAAGACCGGCTCAAGTTCAAGGACGCGATGACCAAGATCGGCCTGGGCTCGGCGCGCTCCGGCATTGCGCACAGCATGGATGAAGCCTGGACTGTGCAAAAAACACTGGGTTTTCCCACGGTCATCCGCCCCAGCTTCACGCTGGGCGGCACCGGCGGCGGTATCGCCTACAACTCTGAAGAGTTTGAGACGATTTGCAAGCGCGGCCTCGAAGCCTCACCCACCAACGAGCTTTTGATTGAAGAGTCACTGCTCGGCTGGAAAGAGTACGAGATGGAAGTGGTGCGTGACAAGGCCGACAACTGCATCATCGTCTGCTCGATCGAAAACCTGGACCCCATGGGCGTGCACACTGGTGACTCCATCACCGTGGCACCGGCGCAAACGCTGACCGACAAGGAATATCAGATCCTGCGCAACGCTTCCCTGGCTGTGCTGCGTGAAATCGGCGTGGACACGGGCGGCTCTAACGTGCAGTTCTCTATCAACCCGGTGGACGGTCGCATGGTCGTGATCGAGATGAACCCGCGCGTTTCGCGTTCGTCGGCCCTGGCCTCCAAGGCCACGGGTTTCCCTATCGCCAAGGTCGCGGCCAAGCTGGCTATCGGCTACACCCTCGACGAATTGCGCAATGACATCACCGGCGGTGCCACGCCGGCCAGCTTCGAACCCAGCATCGACTACGTCGTCACCAAGATTCCGCGTTTTGCCTTCGAGAAATTCCCCACTGCCGATTCGCGCCTGACGACGCAAATGAAGTCTGTGGGCGAAGTCATGGCTATGGGTCGCACCTTCCAGGAGTCTTTCCAGAAAGCATTGCGCGGCCTGGAAGTCGGCGTGGACGGCATGAACGAGAAGACGCAAGACCGCGAAGTGCTTGAAAAAGAACTGGGCGCGCCCGGCCCCGAGCGCATCTGGTACGTCGGTGATGCTTTTGCCCTGGGCATGAGCGTGGACGAGGTGTTCGCGTTGACCAAGATCGACCCCTGGTTCCTGGTGCAGATCGAGCAGATCGTCAAGGTCGAGCTTGAGCTCGAAACCATGTCGCCGGACCAGATTGACGCGCCCACTTTGCGCGCGCTCAAGCAAAAAGGTTTTTCAGACCGCCGGCTGGCGCGCCAGCTCAAAACCACCGACACCGCCATCCGCGACAAACGCAAGGCACTCGGTGTGCGGCCGGTCTACAAACGGGTGGACACCTGCGCGGCCGAGTTCGCGACCAACACCGCCTACATGTACTCGACCTACGAGGCCGAAGGCAGCGAGTGCGAAGCCGCGCCCACCGACAAGAAAAAGATCATGGTGCTGGGCGGCGGTCCGAACCGCATTGGCCAGGGCATCGAGTTTGACTACTGCTGCGTGCACGCGGCACTGGCCATGCGCGAAGACGGTTAC
>CANIDW010000051.1 GCA_947466165.1 Comamonadaceae bacterium
CAATGCCGGGGTTGCTGGCCAGCACGCGCTCAGCCACGGCCAGCGGCTGGTCGGCGCGCAGCACGGCCACGTCAAAGCCGCTGCGTTGCATCTGGGCCAGCTGGTCCACCAGCACGTCACCGGTGGCGCGAATCTCGCCTTTGAACTCGCGGCGGCGGCGCAGCAAAAAAGCCTGGCTGTAGGCGCGGCCGTCGGTGAACTTGGGGAAGTGCAGGTCAATGCGCGCCACGCCGTCCAGCGCCAGCACCATCGGATCGGCGTCGTTGGCCAGTTGCAAAGCCGCGGGCTGTGTGCCGGCGTCCTGGTGCTCATTAGGGATGAGTAATTTCATGTTGTTTTATATCAAGCTGATCAGACCGCGGCAGGCAGGCGTGCGGCTTTGGCGGCGTCCTTGTAGGGCTCCATGCCGACGCGGCGCAGCGTGGCGATGAAGGTCTCGCCGGCTTGCCGTTGCTGGCGGTAGGTTTCGAGCACGGCTTCGATGACTTCAGGTACTTCAGAGGCTGAGAACGATGGGCCGACCACCTTGCCGGGCACCGCTGTGCCGCTCAGGGTTGAGCCGTCCGCGCCGCCCAGTGACACCTGGTACCACTCGAGGCCGTCTTTGTCCACGCCCAGAATGCCGATGTGACCGCTGTGGTGGTGACCGCAGGAGTTGATGCAGCCGCTGATGTGCAGATCGATCTCGCCCAGGTCGTGCAATTCGTCCATGTCCTGGTAGCGCTCGGTGATGGCCTCGGCAATCGGGATCGAGCGCGCATTGGCCAGCGAGCAGAAGTCGCCGCCCGGGCAGGCGATCATGTCGGTCAGCAGGCGTATGTTCGGCTTGGCAAAACCGGCTTTGCGGGCTGCGCGCCAGAGCTCGGGCAGCTGGTCACAGGCGACCCAGGGGAGCAGCAGGTTCTGGTCGTGCGTCACGCGCACCTCACCGGCGCTGAACTGTTCAGCCAGGTCCGCTGCCACCGCGAGTTGGTCGGCCGTGGCGTCGCCAGGGGCCTGGCCCAGGCGTTTGAACGACAGGGTGACAGCGCGCAAGTTAGGATTTTTGTGTGCACGCACGTTTTGCTTGAGCCAGCGGCCGAACTCGATGTCGTCCTCAGCGGCGGCGCGCAGGATACTGGCGATTTTCGCGTCTGCGCTCTTGCGGTCGCAGTTCAGCGCGGGCGGCACAAAGCAGGCAGTGACGCGGTCCAACTCAGCCTGCGTGATGGTGTGGGGGCCCCCGTCATGCTCCATGATCTGGCGGTACTCGGCCTCGACATCGTCGATATAACGCTGGCCTTCGGCCTTGACCAGAATCTTGATGCGCGCTTTATAAATGTTGTCGCGCCGGCCGTAGCGGTTGTACACGCGCACGATGGCTTCGATGTAGTTCATCACCTGGTGCCAAGGCAAAAATTCGCGGATTACCGTGCCGATGACGGGGGTGCGGCCCATGCCGCCGCCGACCTGCACTTTGAAGCCAAGTTCGCCTTCGGCATTGCGCTGCAAGTACAGGCCGACGTCATGCCAGGCGGTCGCGGCGCGGTCTTCCAGAGAGCCGCTGATGGCGATTTTGAATTTACGCGGCAAAAAAGCGAACTCGGGGTGCAGCGTGCTCCACTGGCGCAGGATCTCGCCAAAAGGGCGCGGGTCGGCAATTTCGTCCACCGCAATGCCGGCCAGTTCGTCGCTGGTGATGTTGCGGATGCAATTGCCGCTGGTCTGGATGCCATGCATGTTGACACTGGCCAGCAGGTCCATCACGTCGGCTGATTTGTCCAGTGGAATCCAGTTGTACTGCACGTTCTGGCGCGTCGTGAAGTGCCCGTAGCCGGTTGTCAGTTTGGAGCTGATCGACAAGCCGCCGCTTTGCACCGGCCCCAGCACATCCTGCTTGGCCTGGGCGGCGCGCAGCAACTCGGGCTGCGGTTGGTCGTAGTCGCGGGCAATCTGGGCCAGCACGCGCAACTGGGCACTGGAAAGCTCACCATAAGGCACGGCCACCCGCAGCATGGGTGCGTAGCGCTGCACATACCAGCCGTTTTGCAGGCGCAGCGGGCGAAACTCGTCTTCAGGCAGTTGCCCGGCCTGCCAGCGCGTGAGCTGGTCGCGGAACTGGTCAGCGCGGGCCTGCACAAAGGCGCGGTCAAATTCGGTGTATTGGTACATGTCGCAGAAGTAAAAAGGTCAGATAGCGATGAGTTTGACGCCGGCATAGGCCAGCAACAGGGATAAAAGTGAGCGAATGACGCGGTCGGGTGTTTTGTGTACCAGTTGAGAGCCCAGCCAGATGCCGGGCAAAGAGCCGGTCAGCAGCAAGCCCAGCAGTGGCCAGTCCACAGAACCCAAAGATGCATGGCCCAATCCAGCCACCAAAGTCAGCGGTACAGCGTAAGCAATGTCGGCCGCCACAATTCGTGGCAGCGGCAGCAAAGGGTAAAGCAGCATCAGCGCAGTCACGCCAATCGCACCGGCACCCACCGAGGTGAGTGTGACCAGCGTGCCAATCAAGGCGCCAAACAACAGGGGCAAGCTCCAGTGGCGGGGCCGGCTTGCTGAGGCCAATTGATGCTGCGCTATCTGGCGCGGCACCTGCTTGCCCCGTATGGCTTTGTACAGTGTGGCCAGCGCGGTCAGAAGCAAAGCGACGCCCAGCGTCAATGTCATGGTTTTTTGCACCAGGGGGTTGGCCGGGCCCATGCTGTGCAAGACATAGAGCGTGGCCAAGGCTGCCGGAATGCTGCCAAGACTGAGCGTGGCCACCAGGCGCCAAGGCACCAGACGACGCCGCGCCAGGCTGACGGTGCCGCCCATTTTGGTGAAGGCCGCGAACAGCAAATCGGTACCAATGGCCAGATGGGGTTTGATGCCAAAGCCGAAAATCAACAAAGGCGTCATCAAAGAGCCGCCACCCACCCCGGTCAAGCCGACGATCAGGCCCACGGTAAAGCCGGACAAAATAAAAGCGAACTCATGCATAAGCGGCAACTGTAGAAGAAGCCTGCGTCAGTTCAAACGACAGTTTTCTTCTACGCTTATGCGCATTAGCTTATTCAGGCAAAAGACAGGGCTCAGATTTTTTGAAATCGACTGGCGCGCAATGAATCTGCCAGCCGCTTTTCGACCGGCAGCGGCTCATCATGCAGCCAGGCTGCCAACAGCTCAGCGCACAGGATGGCAAAGGTCAGGCCGCGAGAGCCCAAGGCGGTGCAAACATGAACGCCTGGCAGCGTGCTCTCGTCCAGCGCACCAACCAGAGGTAAGTGATCGGGTGACGCGCACCGGACACCGGCCCAGGCCAGGGCCAGCCCGTCTTCAAATGCAGGCGTCAAGGACGCCGCTGTGGCAGGCAGCAAATGCCTTAGGCGGCCCAACAGCGCCATCTGATCTTCGTTCTTTATGTCGCCATTGGCAGCGTCACGCTCAAAAGTGGCACCCATCAACCAATGGGACACCAGGTCTTGCCCCGACTCGCCGGCAGGGTCTTGAGGGGCCGGAAAAGCAGGAATAAAGCTGCCATCACCATTGACTGGACTGGCAGGCAGGATGGCGTCACGCGGCACCGCGCCCCAGGCCAGCTGGTCGCGTATGGCTTGTAAGGGCATGGCGGTTGTCAAACTGCCTTCCATCTGGCTGCTTTTGAGCAAGGCTGCGCTGTCAAAGCCGGCCGCCAGCACCACCAGCGTGGCTTCGGCGATGCATTGGCCCGAAGCTGTTTGAACCTGCCAGAGCGGCTCAAGTCCCGGCATGCGTTGCAATCGGTCTATGTTTACGCCCAGACAGGTGCGTATGCCCGCACCGGCGAGCAGTGTTTGAACCAGCTTTGCAGGTTTGATCCAACCCCCGGCGCCATGCCATAAAGCGCTGTCCGGTGCGGGCATTGCGCCATCTGCAGCGGTGGCCATCCGGCTCCAGCACTCCCCGGCTTCAGGCCAGTCAGGTGGTAGCGCGCCACTGCTGTCAAAACGGCGCTGCAACACGCCGCAGGCCTGCCAGTCCAAACCTTCACGCAGCTGGCTGCGGGCTGTTTGCCAGGTGGCGCGCAAACCCTGGCGTGAGAGGCGGGACAAGACGCTGTCGTCCGGTGAAACATGCGGCGCCAGCATGCCCGCCGGCAAGCCGGAGGCACCAGCGGCCACAGTCTTGCGGGCGTCAAGCACCGTCACCTGCCAGCCGCGTCTGGCCAGGCTGGCGGCACATGCCGCACCGGCCAAACCGGCACCAATCACCACGCAGTGCATAGTCTCTCTGGGCAATGGCTTGGAGGCTTTTTGCCGGGTTTTAGGCTCCCATCCGGGATTGAAAACTGCGTGCAGCATGAGCTGATCAGCTGGCAAGCAGTGGGAGTTGATGAGCTCAAAGCCGCATTGTTTGAGGCCGTCCAGCATGCCGGCTTCCACTTCACGGGAGGCCAGTCGGGTACCGCGTCGGCAACAACGGGCCACAGCTTTGAGCGTGTTGAGTTCCCACCGGGGTGCTGGGTGCTGCGGGCACAAGCCGGTGAGAAAAACGCTGTCTGCGGCCATGCTTTGCACCTTGAGCATGTCTTGGGCGTCTCCGATGCCCAAGCTCAGCAGCACGTGACCGTTTTCAAAACTCAGGCGGTGCAGGCCTGGCAGCAAACCGTTCCACTGCGCCGCCAGTTGCTGGGCCAATGGCAAAAGCCCGGGCAGGTTGGCTGCGGCTTGAAGTAATTCACTGCGGCTGAACGCAAACGGCGCGCATGCAGCAAAGTGCAAGATACGGGGCCGATCGGGGTCGGCTTTCCAGGCTTGCCAAGTCTTTAGAAAGTTCAAACCCGCGCCAAAGCTGGTTTCTAAAACGCACCATTGAGGCAGCCCGGCCCAGGCCCGGGGTAAACCGCAGCCGTGCAGAAAAGAGGGGGGTATTTGCACGCTGCCGCCTAATCAGCAGCTGCCAAGGGTTTAAGTCGATGGCGGAACGTAGCCGGCCACGGCGTCTGCGCCGTCGCCAAAAAAGTGCTTTTCCATCTGCCGGGCCAGGTATTGGCGGGCACGCGCATCGGCCAGATTCAGTCGATTTTCGTTCACCAGCATGGTTTGCTGTTTCATCCACTCGGCCCAGGCTGGCTTGCTGACTTCTTCCCAGATGCGCTTGCCCAGCGGGCCGGGGTAAGGGGGTAAATCAAGCCCTTCGGCTTGCGTGCCGAGTTTGATGCAGTTGACGAGGCGTGCCATGAAATTCTTTCTTAAAAGCAAAAGGGCCAAAGTGGATAGGCGGCCAGACAAGGAGTCTATTTTATGGACCTTTGCCTGCGAGCCACCTTCCGGGCGGTTTTGCCCCCGTGCCATGCCGTTTTGCGATGCCACTGACCAAAGTTACAGCCTTCTCCCGTCGAACTTGAGCGTTCAGCGTTAAAATAAGGTTCAAGACTTGAAAAAGCGCAAAGATACCGTGGTTTTTTAAGTCAAGCTATGCAAGCCCCACAACGCTTTGAGCGTTAACCGAAAGTAGGCACCGCCCGTGGCAAGATCTGAAACCAAAACCGCCGTTCTACCTGACGGCCTGCGCTACAAGTCCAAAGTTTCCGGCTCGCCCTTTGTGGCAACCACCTCTTTTGGCAGCGCGACCATGTCCTGTTTCATGTGCGGCAAGCATCGCCCGCGCTCCATGATGGGTACCCGCAAAGTTCTGGGTAAAGCCCAAGCCGTTTGCGCGCCATCTTGCAAGGCGCTCGATGAAACGATCAGCAACGCCGCTGCCGGCAAACAGTAATTTCATAAACTGCCGCTTTGCAGGCTGCGCGCCAGGTGTTCTTCAACACCGTGCGCAGCTTCAACGGCCCTCATTTCCCCATGTTTTCTGACCGCAGAACCCTCTTGCCACGCCGTGCTTTGGGCTTGATTGCGCTGGTCAGTTTCTTGATGCTGGCTTTTGGCCTGTATTTGCAGCATGGGGTCGGGCTCGAACCCTGCCCGATGTGCATTGTTCAGCGTTACGCCTTGGTGCTGGCGATGCTGATCGCTGGTTTTTCTGCACTTGGTCGTAAGCCTGCTTCGCTTTTGACGGGCTTGTCACTGCTCGCATTGGCCACGCTTTTCGGGGCCTTTGTGGCTGCACGCCAAAGCTGGCTGCAGTTGTACCCGCCCCAGATCGCCTCTTGCGGCCGGGACTTCTACGGCATGATTGAGACCTTTCCCCTGCAGCGCGCCATCCCGATGATTTTCAAAGGCAGCGGCGACTGCAGCAAGGTGGACTGGACATTTTTGAGCTTGTCGATTGCCAACTGGTCATTTTTGGCTTTTGCGGCCATTTCATTGGTAGCGCTGATTCTTCTGCGCGGTTTGTGGCGCCGTCGTAACTAGGCGAACCGCCCGGCCACCGCTGTAGCCTGCGCAGGCTCAAGGGCCTAGTTGTTTGACCATCACCTGGCTCTTGCGGTTCAAGTTGTACTTGCGCATGCGCGCTTCGGGCAGCCAATCGATCTCAGCCGGTTTGAAGCCGCGCTTTAAAAACCAGTGCATGGTTTGGGTGGTCAGCACAAAGATACTTTGCAGGCCGGCAGCGCGGGCCCGCTGCTCAATGCGCTTGAGCATGCGTTCACCGTCACCCTGGCTTTGTGTGTGCGGCGACACCGTCAGCGCGGCCATCTCACCGGTTTTGGCTTCGGGGTATGGGTAGAGGGCTGCGCAGCCGAAGATCACGCCGTCATGCTCGATCACGGTGTACAGGCCGGCGTCGCGTTCGATCTCTGTGCGGTCACGCTTGACCAGGGTGCCGTCTTTTTCAAAAGGCTCTATCAGTTGCAAGATGCCGCCCACGTCGTCGATGGTGGCTTCACGCAGGCTCTCGAGCTTTTCATCAATCACCATGGTGCCGATGCCGTCGTGCACATAGATCTCCAGCAGCAGCGCGCCGTCAGTCGCAAAGGGCAGGATGTGGCTGCGCTCGACCCCATGCTGGCAGGCCTTGACACAGTGCTGCAAATAAAACGCGGTGTCGCTGGGTTGCTGGGCGTCGGGAAGATCAGCCAGCAGTTTTTTGGCGGCAGCCAGCGGCAGCTCGGTGTCAATCGGGTTGTCGTCGCTGGCCGGTAGTGCGGGATCGATGCGGATGCCGGGAATCTCGGTCAGAAAAATCAGCTTGTCGGCCTGCAACTCAATGGCCACGCTGGTGGCCACTTCTTCCATGGTCAGGTTGAAGGCTTCCCCGGTCGGCGAAAAACCGAAAGGTGAAAGCAGCACCATTGAGCCAAATTCCAGCGTACGCCGAATTCCCACGGTGTCCACCTTGCGCACCAGGCCCGAGTGTTTGAAATCAACCCCATCGACAATGCCGACCGGCCGGGCGGTGATGAAGTTGCCGGAGATCACGCGCACCGTCGAGCCGGCCATGGGTGTGTTGGGCAGGCCCTGGCTGAAGGCCGCTTCAATCTCGTAGCGCAGCTGGCCGGCGGCTTCTTGCGCGCAGTCCAGCGCCACAGAATCAGTGATGCGCATACCATGTGAATACTGAGCCTCGTGGCCCTTGGCGGCGAGTTGTTCATTGACCTGCGGACGAAAGCCGTGCACCAGCACGATCTTCACGCCCATGCTCTGGATCAGCGCCAGGTCTTGGGCAATGTGCGCCAGCTTACCGGCCGCAATGGCTTCGCCGGCCATGCCGACCACAAAGGTCTTTCCCCGGTGCAGGTGGATGTAAGGGGCTACCGAGCGGAACCAGGGCACAAAGGTAAAATTGAAAACGGCGGACATGGTTTCTTTGTATGAAGAGGCTTTGCTATCAAAACCTATGTGCCGATTTTCACCTAAGTTGCCTGCTTGTCTGCTATTTCACCCCCATCCCTGGTCATTGAGTTCCCCGAATCGCTGCCGGTGTCGGGCAAGCGCGACGAAATCACGGCCGCCATTGCCGCGCACCAGGTGGTTATCGTCTGCGGTGAAACCGGCTCGGGCAAGACCACCCAGTTACCCAAGATCGCCCTGGCCATGGGCCGCGGCAAGCTCAATTATCCCGGGGGACGCGGCCCGCTGATCGGCCACACGCAGCCCCGGCGCATTGCAGCCTCGAGCGTGGCCAAGCGCATTGCCGAAGAACTCAAGACGCCGCTGGGCGAGGTGGTCGGCTACAAGGTGCGCTTTCAGGATCGCCTGAGCCGTGATGCCTCAGTCAAGCTGATGACCGACGGCATTTTGCTGGCCGAGACGCAAACCGACCCGCTGCTGCGCGCCTACGACACCATCATCATTGACGAAGCGCACGAACGCAGCCTGAACATCGACTTTTTGCTCGGCTACCTGCGCCAGCTCTTGCCGCGCCGGCCCGACCTCAAGGTCATCATCACATCGGCAACGATCGACGCGCAGCGCTTTGCGGATTACTTTGCGTCTGCCAGCCCGGCGCCGGGCCGCCCCAAGCCGGGCGACGCCCCCTCGGGGGGCAGCGACGACGCGCAGCGCGAAGCGTGGGGGCACAAGATTCCGGCACCCGTCATCATGGTGTCGGGTCGTATGTTCCCCGTCGAGCAGAGGTACCGGCCCTATGAGGAATCACGCGACTACGACCTGAACGACGCGATTGCCGACGGCGTGGACGAGCTCTGGCGCAGCCCGCACAGTGCGGGTGACATCTTGATTTTTCTGCCCGGCGAGCGTGAGATCCGCGAAGCCGCCGACCACCTGCGCAAGCACCTGGCCCACCAGCCCCTGCTGCGCAACGCCGAAGTGCTGCCGCTGTTTGCGCGCCTGAGCCAGGCCGAGCAAGACCGCATCTTTGAAGGCCACAGCGGCCGGCGCA
>CANIDW010000052.1 GCA_947466165.1 Comamonadaceae bacterium
CACCATCACCTGAGCTGGCTTGAGCGAAGATGCGCCAGCTGAGCCCGAACCGGGTGCCAATTGCAGCGCAATCCAGGCGGCGGCCTGACGCGCCTCGAGCGTGCGCAGGGTTTCTTCGAGCACTTCTCGGGGCTGCAAGAGACTGTCGCGCCAGGGCAGCGGACTGTCGTGCTGCGTTGACGGTGTCTCATCTTTTGTGGCACGAGGGATGGCGGGCAGACGCCCGACCGCGCCGATGTCGGGCGAGTCACTGCTGTGCGCGCGAAAGCCTTCGTAGCCGTCGACGTCCGCCGCTTGCCGCATGGCTGCGTTGACAGTGTTGATGACCGCTTGCGCATTGCGCCTT
This sequence comes from Comamonadaceae bacterium, assembly GCA_947466165.1. Taxonomy (GTDB): domain Bacteria; phylum Pseudomonadota; class Gammaproteobacteria; order Burkholderiales; family Burkholderiaceae_C; genus Polaromonas. The sequence goes on from CANIDW010000052.1 coordinate 347, forward strand.
GTGTGGTCGCAGCTGAGCAAATCACCCTGCAGACCTTGACGCACAAAATTCTGCGCCGCCCGGAACACCTGCGGTTCAGCGCGGCGAAAACGGTAAATGCTTTGCTTGGGGTCGCCCACGATGAACACGCTGGGCGCCCGGCCTGCACCGCCATAACTGCCCAGCCACGCCGACAAGGCCTGCCATTGCAAGGGGTTGGTGTCCTGGAACTCGTCAATCAAGAGGTGCCGCACGCGTGCGTCCAGCCTTTCCTGCACCCAGCCTGACAGCACAGAGTCACCCAACATCACCAGGGCCGCGCGCTCAACATCATTCATGTCGATCCAGCCGCGATCGCGCTTGAGGGCGGTGAACTCACTGATTAACAGACGCGCCAGCCGGGCCATGCGCAGCTGGTGCAGCCAGGCTTCATGCTGATGACGCACAGCCGCCACCTGCAGCACCAAGGCTTGCGCCAGCCGCACAGTTTCAATACCGTTGATTTTTTCGCCGAACTTACGGGCTGTGCCCTCCTTGGTGAGCAGGCACTTGAAAACAGCGTCCATGTTGCCATCGGTCAATGCGCGCTCAAGCTCTACGCCCATGGCAGAAAAAGACGGTGCCTTGGCACGGCCCAAGGCGGAGGCAGCCTCACTGAGCAACTGGCGCCCGGGCGCATCTGTCAGCGCCTGGTCCGGCTGCTGACAGTGGGCGAACTCGGGGAATTGCCGGCCAAAAGTCTGCACCGAAACATCGACCAGCCCGGCGGCATCGGCCAGGCCAAACTCCACGCGTTTGTCCAGCGCCGCCTGCAAGGCTTTTTCGGTTTGTGAACGCCCCCAGGCCATGACCACAGCTTCAAAGTCGGCCTTTTGCGCCGGCTCCTTCAGCAAGGCCTGGTAAAAACGCCGCCACACCAAAGCCCGCGCCTGGCTGTCGTCTTCCAGCAACTCGTAATTGACCGGCAAGGCTAAGTTTTGCAAAACCGCCACGGGCGCGCTGCGCAGCAAGGCGGCAAACCAGCCGTGGAAAGTGCGGATTTGCACCGAGCGGCCGCTGGCCAGCATGCGCGCGTACAAGCCTTGCAGCTGCGCAGTCAAGCGCTGGGCGTCGGCTTCGTTGTGCAAACCCGGCACGCCGCGGATTTGCAACTCGTTGAGCAGCCTGGCGTTGTCAGCATGGGCAAAGTCAGCCAGCCATTCATACAGGCGCTCGCGCATTTCTCCGGCAGCGCGCTTGGTGAAAGTGATGGCCAGAATTTCCTGGGGCTGCAGTGCGCCATCAGCGCCGGCTTGGGTTGCGTCTTCCATTAAGGCTCGCACCATGCGCGAGACCAGCATCCAGGTCTTACCGGCGCCGGCGCAGGCTTCCACCGCCACGCTGCGCTGGGGGTCGCAGGCGATGGCGTAAAAAGCCCTAGGTGCGATCAGCGCACCATTGCATTCGTAAGCGGCTTGGGGTTTCATACGGCCACCCTGAAGTCACGCCGGCACAGGCCACGGGCTTCACAATATTCGCAGGCTTTGCCTTCGCCCATCGCGGGCATGGGTGCGCCTTCGGCGATGCGGTGCATGTCGGTCTGGATACTCTCAATCAATTGGTCGCGCAGGTTGACGATGTCTGGCTGGGGGTAAGTTTTAGTGGTTTCTTTTTCACCCAGATTGACGTAACTGGCGCACAGCTCGTCGTCGCTCAGCAGCGCGGCATAAAAAGGCAGCTGCGTGTCTTCCTGCGGTTTTTTCATGCGCTCTGCAGTCACCTCGCGCGACTCGCTTTTGTAGTCCATCACCAACGCCCGGCCGTCTGGCAGGCGGTCGATGCGGTCTACTTTGCCGATGAGGGTAAGTTCGCCCAGCGGCATTTCTTTCCATTGCTCCGCTTCGCTGAAGCTGCTGCCGCCGGCTTCGTGCTCGGTGAGCCAGGCCAAGTAGCCTTCACGCACCTTGGGCCAAGCCGCGGCAAAGGGCAAAAACTCGCTGTCAGCCAGACCGAGTTCGCGCGTGGCCCGGGCTGCGGCCGCGTCGATCAGACGCTGGCGACCCGGCAAATCCGGTGTGGGTGCAGCCAGCAGCGCCACATGAAAATGGCTCAGTAAGGCGTGCAGCCAGTTGCCGAAATCCCGCTTACTCAACTCGCCTTCGAGCTCATCGACGGGCTGCAGCTTGAGCTGGCGCATGGCAAAAAAGCGGTAGGGGCAGCGCCGTAAATCCTCGTAGGCACTGGCCGACAAGCGCATCAGCGGCAAGGCCTGACCAGACGGTGCGGGCATGGGAACAATCTGGGCCAGCAGTGGGCGGTGAATCCTGGCATCGACAGCCAGATCAGGCCCGCGGGCCAATTGCAAAGCCTGCACAAAACCACTGGGCATGATCCGCTCGCCGCCTTCGCTGCAACGCCACAGCACGTCGGCGTATTCAAATTGCAAAGCGTGCGACCAGGCGGCTCGGGCGGCCAGTGCGAGGGTGTTTCTTGAAGGTAAACCCAGCAGCTGGCGCTGCGCTGTTGTCCACTGGCCGGGCGGCTCGGGGGAGACGGGCAGGCGCACTTCATCGGCACCCGGGAACACCACAGCCTGCATGGGACGGCCCAGCAACTGGCTCAGTGGCAAGATGACCACCTGCGCTTGCGGCGGATGTTCGGGTGTGAAGCTGGCCGCTTCCAGCACTTGGTTGACCCAGGCGCTGAACTCGCGCAAGTTCATGCGTGCCCCGGCGCCACCGGAATCTATTTCAAACAGGTTTTCCTGTCCCTCACGCAAGAAAAGCGCATCGATGCTGGCCTGCCCGGCGGTGTCGCCCAGCATGCCAGCCCAGAGACCTGCGCTGTCAAGCACGCTGCGCAAAGCCTGAAGCCAGTTCGTCAGCGAACGGCTGCCCTGCAAGGGAGATAGCAAAGCCGTCATTGCGTCGGCCAGGGCTTGGGCCGCCGGCTGCGACGGACTGACTTGCCGCCACTGGCGCAAGCCGTCCTTGCGCAGCTCTTTTTCAGCCGAAGTCACGGCGGCAGCGTCAAACACGGGGGCGTTTTTAAGCCAGTCGAGCATGGCATCCGAGGACACATCCCAGGCGGCTGCACGCAGCAAGCTGATGATGCTCGCCGCAACTCGGGTCGTCGACAGCTTCCAGCCGGTCTCGTCACGTACGGCCACCCCCAGGTTGGCCAGCATGGCGCGCACGCGGCGAGTGAGCACGCGGTCTTGCGCCACCAATGCCACCGGGCTCAAGCCTTGGCTAAGGCGCGCCAACACACAGGCCGTAGCACGCTGCGCTTCGTCTTCTGCATCGCTGGCGGCTTGCAGCGCAGTCTGACCTGACGTGCCCGGCACCAGCAAGGGCAAAGACAGCGCCCGCTCACCCCAGCGGGCCTTGAGGGTGTCGCTCAAGGGGTCCGCCTGAAAACCATCGAGCACGACCAGCAACTCGGCTTTGGCCAAAAAAAGCACATCGGTCGGGTACGCCGACGTGGACGCCCAGGCCAGGGCAATTTGGCCGACGGCAGACTCCAGCGCCAACAAGGGGGAATCCATGCCTGCAGCCAGTTGCGCCGACAGTTTTTGACCCCAACCCGCGCGCTCCTCGGGCGGCCAGGCAGCCGCCAGCCGCGCCAGCGACCAGGCGGCCTCGACCAGCCGCCCCGCCAACATCTCCTTGTGCGCACCCAAGCCCGCCCGCGTCAGCAAACCGGCGGCAGTCAGCCAGTCGCAAGCCGTGTCCATGGTCAACTCGCCAGGCGCTGGCACCAGAGGCCCTGCCAAGGGCATCTGCAGGTTGTTGGCCCAGTTCATGGTGGTCTCAAATCGTGGCACGAAAGCCGCGTCACCCTGCTCGGCCCAGGCCAGGCGGGCCTGAGGCATCAGCTGCGCATAAGGCACCAGCACCACGCAGGCGCTGGGATGAAGCCCCCGGGCGGCAATCTCCTGACGAATCAGGCCGACCACCCTTCGCCAGTTGATGTCAATGAAGTGCAGGTTGCTCATGGGGTGGAATTGCCTTGCTCTCTATGACACTGAGGGAGGAATCTGTTCGGGGCCGCGCCGGCCATGGTGCCGGCTTTCTGCCACAATGACAGCAACTTTAGCCGTATCTTGAACTACTTCTCAAGGAGCCTTCATGGCCAGCGATCTGATCAAACACACCACCGACGCCACATTTGACGCGGATGTCCTGAAATCAAGCACACCGGTGCTGGTGGACTACTGGGCAGAATGGTGTGGTCCGTGCAAGATGATTGCACCTATTCTCGACGAAGTGGCAGCCGGTTACGTAGGCAAACTTCAGATTGCCAAGATGAACGTCGACGAAAACCGAGACGTGCCGGCCAAATTCGGCATCCGCGGCATTCCCACCCTGATGATCTTCAAAGGTGGTGAGCTTGCGGCCACCAAAGTCGGCGCCTTGAGCAAGGCCCAATTGACCGAATTCATCAACCAGCAACTGGGCTGAGTCCCAGCTTCAAGGCCAGTGTCTGCGCACTGGCCTTGGCCATCCTGTTGGGCCTGGCAATGATCGACCGGCCTGCCTCACCAAAACATTGTTTTTTCCTGTCATAATTCGACCTAGCTCTTGGGCTACCCCTCAGAGCATTTGAATACCGGCCTTGAACAGTCAGGCTAGAGTCGCTAAAAGCCCATCGCCGGCTGGCTCATCTTTCCACACCCCCAGTTTTCAGTTGAACGCCACTTTTCAGGTGTTCCATTCACGCAGGTAACTCCATGCACTTAAACGAACTCAAGGCACTGCATGTGTCTGAAGTCCTCAAGCAAGCCGAAGCACTTGAGATCGAAAACGTCGGCCGCATGCGCAAGCAGGAGCTGATGTTCGCCATCATCAAAAAGCGCGCCAAGACCGGCGAGACCATCGTCGCTGACGGTGTGCTGGAAGTGCTGCCCGACGGCTTCGGCTTTTTGCGTGCACCGGACTCGAGCTACACCGCCTCAACTGACGACATCTACATCAGCCCCAGCCAGATCCGCCGCTTTAACCTGCACACCGGCGACATGATTGAAGGCGAAGTGCGCACGCCCAAAGACGGTGAGCGTTACTTTGCATTGAACAAGCTCGACAAGATCAACGACGGCGCACCGGAAGACAACAAGCACAAGGTGATGTTCGAGAACTTGACTCCGCTGTTCCCGCGTGAGCAGTACAAGCTAGAACGCGAGATGAAGGGCGAAGAGAACCTGACCAGCCGGATCATCGACATCATTGCCCCGATCGGCAAAGGCCAGCGCGCCTTGCTGGTGGCGCCACCCAAGTCCGGCAAGACCGTGATGATGCAAAACATCGCCCATGCCATCACCGCCAACTACCCCGACTCCGTGATGATGGTGCTGCTGGTGGACGAGCGCCCTGAAGAAGTGACCGAAATGCAGCGCAGCGTGCGCGGCGAAGTCATCTCTTCCACCTTTGACGAGCCGGCCGCGCGCCACGTGCATGTGGCCGAAATGGTGATCGAGCGCGCCAAGCGCCTGGTCGAACTCGGCAAAGATGTAGTGATTTTGCTCGACTCGATCACCCGCCTGGCCCGCGCCTACAACAACGTCTTGCCGTCATCCGGCAAGGTGCTGACCGGCGGTGTGGACGCCAATGCCCTGCAGCGCCCCAAGCGTTTTTTCGGTGCGGCCCGCAAAATCGAAGAAGGCGGCAGCCTGACCATCATCGGCACCGCGCTGATCGACACCGGCAGCCGCATGGACGAGGTGATTTTTGAGGAATTCAAGGGCACCGGCAACTGCGAGATTCATCTGGACCGCCGCCTTTACGAAAAGCGCGTGTTCCCGGCCATCAACCTCAACCGCAGCGGCACCCGCAAGGAAGAGCTGCTGTTGTCGCCCGAAATTTTGCAAAAGTCGCGCATCCTGCGTCAGTTCATGTACAACATGGACGAGATCGAGTCGATGGAGCTCATGCTCAAAAACATGAAAGCCACCAAGAATAACCATGAGTTCTTTGACATGATGCGCAGGGGCGGCTAGGGCTGTTAGCCCCCACGCTTTTCACTCCGTGTAAAAGCTGCCCCCCGAGGGGGCGCTGCGCCTGCGGACCTGCGAAGCCGGATCCGCGGCCCCTACTGGAAGGGACAACCGGGCTTCCCTCTTTTAACCCTCCCATCAAGGGGTGCTGCGCCTGCGGCCCGGCTTAGCCGGATCCGCGGCCCCGGCTGGGTGGGAATGACTGGCGGGCTGCTTTTGCATGGCATAATTTGCGGCTTAGCGAAAAGTGCCCGGGAATGGCTTGGGTGGCTACCGCAACGAATAAGGAACAGAGAAAATGAAAGACGGCATTCACCCCAATTACCGCGAAGTTTGCTTTTTGGACTTGTCCAACAACTTCAAATTCGTCACGCGTTCATGCGTCAACACCAAAGAGATGGTGAAGATGGACGACGGTCGCGAGCTGCCTTTGTACAAGCTGGACACTTCCAGCGAATCGCACCCTTTTTACACCGGCACGCAAAAATCCGTGGACAACATGGGTGGCCGTGTCGAGAAGTTCCGCAACCGCTTCGGCAAAACTGCCGCCAAGTAAGCTGCGAAGAATTTCGAGTCGATATAAAAAGCAGCCTGAGTTTCAGGCTGCTTTTTTTTCGCCCAACAGGCGCTGTTTTCCCTCATCATTCAGGCTTACCTCCAGAAACCTCTGACTTCCCGCTTTTGCTTTGAACCTGCCCTCCCCCGCCATCATTGCCCAGTCTGCAGTTCGCAGGCTGCCGCGCCTTGCGCTGCTGTTGTTTGGCGTGGCTTATGTGCTGCCCGGTTTTGTCGGCCGTGGCCCTTGGAAGAGCGCTGACATCACAGCTTTTGGCGTGATGCAAGAGCTCGCTCAAACCGGCAGCGGCTGGTTGCAACCCAGCCTGATGGGTCAAACCGCCGGCCTGGACGGGCTGCTACCTTATTGGCTGGGGGCTGCGGCAATCTGGCTGCTGCCTTTTCTGGACCCGGCCCTGGCCGCACGCCTGCCCTATGTGGCGCTGCTGGCGTTGACGCTGCTGGGTACCTGGTACGCGGTTTACTACCTCACACGCAGCCCGCAAGCCCAACCCGTGGCCTTTGCCTTTGGCGGCGAAGCCAAACCCACTGACTACGCCAGAGCGATCGCGGACGCCGGCCTGTTGGCGCTGCTGGCTTGTCTGGGACTGGCGCAGTTGTCGCACGAAACAACAGCCGGTATGGCCCAACTCAGCTTTGCCACGCTGATGTTTTACAGCGTGGCAGCCAGTCCTTACCGCAGCCCCTGGCGGGTGCTGGGACCGGCATCCGCCTTTGTCACCGGCATCGTGGGGCTCTCGCTGAGCGGCGCGCCGGCAGTGGCCAGCTTGCTGGGGCTGGGCTGCGTTTTAGTGGAGTGGTCTCACAGCCGCTGGGGTGGTGTGACCGAAGAGCATGCGCCAAGCAGCCAGGGCGTGCAGGCAGACCCCCGGGGCTGGATGCTCTTGATCACCCTGGCCACCGCAGGCGCAGCGGCCCTGGCTTATGGGCTGGACCAGTGGGCCTGGCGCGTCAACTTCAACGCCCTGAACCCCAGCCGGGCCAGCACGGAGTGGGGCCGGATTTTGCGCTTGTTTTTATGGTTTCCGTGGCCGGCCTGGCCACTGGCTTTGTGGACCTTGTACCGCTGGCGGCTTCAACTTGCCAGCCGCCATGTGGCGCTGCCTCTTTGGTTTGCGGCGGTCGCTATAGGGGCCACCGTGTTTACCAGCGCATTTGAGCGCGCCCTGCTGCTGGGCCTGCCGCCGCTGGCGGCGCTGGCGGCCTTTGCCCTGCCCACGCTCAGGCGCAGCGTGGCTTCGCTGATCGATTGGTTCACGTTGCTGTTTTTCACCTCGTGCGCGATCATCATCTGGCTGATCTGGGTGGCCATGCAAACCGGTGTTCCCAGGCCCATGGCGAACAATGTGGCCAAGCTGGCCCCCGGCTTTGAGCCTAGCTTCTCGGCGCTGGCCTTTGTGCTGGCACTGGCCGGCACTCTGGCTTGGGCTTGGCTGGTGAAATGGCGCACCGGCCAGCAACGTGCTGCCATCTGGAAATCTTTGATCCTGCCGGCCGGGGGTGCCACGCTGTGCTGGCTGCTGTTGATGACTTTATGGCTGCCGGTGCTGGACTATGCGCGCAGCTATCTGCCGATGGCCCAGAAAGTCGCAAGACAAGTCAATCGGCACACCTGCGTCTCGGTGCTGGGCTTGAACTCCGCCCAGATCGCAGCGCTGC
>CANIDW010000053.1 GCA_947466165.1 Comamonadaceae bacterium
CTCTTTGGCCGGCGCCGATAAAGATGCCATGGTCAAGACCATGCAGGACTTCAAGTCCGGCAGCAGACCCGCCACCTTGATGCACCAGCTGGCCAAAGGCTACTCGGACGCAGAAATCACTGCCATCGCCGGCTACTTTGCCGCTCAAAAGAAATAAGGAGCCATCGCCATGCAACGTCGTCATTTTTTGCAGACCGGTACCGTCCTCGGCGCTGCGGGCCTTGTTTCAGCTTGTGCCACTGTGGGGGGTGGCAGCGGCCCCAAAGTGGTGGTCATAGGCGGCGGTTTTTCGGGTGCCACAGCGGCCAAGTACATACGCATGTGGTCGGATCAGAAAATCCAGGTCACGCTGGTCGAGCCCAACGACTACTTCATGTCTTGCCCTATTTCCAATCTGGTGATTGGCGGCAGCAAAACCATGGCTGACATCACCACGCCCTATGACAACCTGACCAAGCGCCACGGCGTGCAGGTCGTCAAAGACCGCGTCAACAGCATTGATGCCGACAAGCGCGTCGTCAAGCTCGCTGGCGGCACCGAGCTTGCCTACGACCGCCTGATCGTCTCGCCCGGCGTTGACTTCATGTGGGAAACGCTGCCCGGCATGAACGCGCCAGGCGCCAAAGAGCAGGTCATGCACGCCTGGAAGGCCGGCGCGCAAACCCTGACGCTGCGCCAGCAGCTGATGGCCATGCCCGACGGCGGCGTGTTTGCCATGACCATCCCGCTCGCCCCTTACCGCTGCCCGCCCGGCCCTTACGAGCGCGCCTGCCAGGTGGCCGAGTACTTCAGCAAAGCCAAGCCCAAGAGCAAGGTCCTGATTCTGGATGCCAACGAGGACGTGACCTCCAAAGGTGCGCTGTTCAAGAAGGCCTGGACCGATCGCTACAAAGGCATCGTCGAGTACCGCAACAAACACAATGTCACGGATGTCGATGTCGCCACCAAGACCCTGAAGTTCGAGTTCAACGACGACCTCAAGGCCAGTGTGCTCAACGTGATTCCGGCCATGCGGGCTGGTGACATAGCGGTCAATGCCGGGCTGGCCACAGCCAACAAGCGCTGGTGCGAGGTGGACTTCCTGACCTTCGAGTCCAAAGCGGCCAAAAACGTGCACGTGCTGGGCGACTCGATTCAGATCGCCCCGGGCATGCCCAAATCGGGTCACATGGCCAACCAGCATGGCAAAACATGCGCGGCCGCTGTGGTGGCGCTGTTGACCGGCTCGCAAGTCAACAACATGCCTATCTACAACAACACCTGCTACAGCTTTGTCAGCTCTGATGAGGTGGTTCACGTGGCCAGCGTGCACCGCTATGACGCTGAAAAGAAAACCATGTTGACTGTGCCGGGTTCAGGCGGTTTGTCCCCGGCGGCCAATGCACTGGAAGCCGCCTACGCTTTGGCTTGGGCGCAAAACATTTGGGCCGATAGCCTGGCTTGATGGGTTTGTTTCATTCGCCCAGCGCGTTTCGCACCGGCCTCTGGGGGCGGCGACAGTGGCTTGTCGCGGCTGGCCTGGCCGGCTGGCAGGTCCCTGGTCGGGCCCAGTCGGGCGCCGGGGCCGTCTTGCCTGCGTCCCGGTCTTTGCCGGATGAATTGGCCGGCGCGCTGCAAAAAGGCCAGCCCCTGATCGTCATGGCCAGTCTGGCCGGCTGTGTGTTTTGCCGCCAGGCCCGCGAAAGCCACCTGTCACCCATGCACAAAGCCGGCAGCAGCATCGTTCAAATAGACCTGCGCAGCCAGCAGCCCGTGCTGAACTTTGCAGGCCAGAGCACCACCCACGACCAGCTGACGCGTTTGTGGAAAATCTCCATCACGCCTACCTTGCTGTTTTTCGGGCCGGGCGGCAAAGAAGTGGCCGAGCGCATGGAAGGCGCCTACCAGCCGGACTTTTATGGCCCCTATCTTGAAGAGCGCCTGGCCAAAGGGCGCAAGCTCTTGTGAGACGGCCGCCAGGGGCTTGGGCACTTTTCAAACTGTCCTTTAATTCACCTACCCCTATGCAATCACCCCCACTTTCTGCTCTGCTTGTCTGCACGGTGCTCTGGGCTGCCAGTGCCCATGCCCAGACCGGTTTCTTCAAGGACGCAGACCTCGGGCTTGGCGAAAAACTCATCGCGCAAAGCAAGTGCGTCGCTTGCCACGTCAGCAAAGTGGGTGGCGACGGCAGCGCTATGTACAAGCCACTGGGACGCATCAACAGCCCGCCTGCATTGCGCGGCATGGTCGAGCAGTGCAACACCGAGCTCAATCTGGGCTTGTTCCCGGAAGAAGTTCACTCGGTGGCGGCGGTGCTCGCCCGGGATCACTACAAATTCAAGTGACTATTCAGGGTTTCCCCTGAGTAGATATTTCGCCCAACAGCCTCGCGGGATCAGCGTTATCGATTATCCTATGCATAAGTACATACGCATATAACAACTTAAGCCCCGTCGAGGAGATTTCTGTGAGCCAAGACAGCATCCGTTCAGGGCGCGTGCAAAAAGCGCCTGAGAATTTTTTGAGCCGGACCGGCATCAAGGAAGTTTTTGCAGAGGGTAAAAAAGGCCGCCGCGATTTCATCCGCAGCGCATTCGCAGCCGCCGCTGCCGGCGTGGCTGCGCCCGTGGCCTTGGCTCAGGGCAACCCGGTGCCCAGCGAAGGCGGCGACACCAACATCCTGAACCTGCCCGAACACGCCACCGGCCTGGGCCAGGGCGTGGCCACCGAAGGCTACGGCAAGCCCTCTAAATTCGAAGCCAACCTGCAACGCCGTCAAAGCCCGGGCCTGACGCAGACCACCCAAAGCTCGGTGTCTTTTGCGCCTTTGCAGTCCTTGTTCGGCATCGTCACGCCCAGTGGCCTGCACTTTGAGCGGCATCACCAGGGCTGGTGGGATATCGATCCGTCCAAGCACCGCTTCATGGTCAACGGCATGGTCAAAAAGAACATGGTGTTCACCGTGGACGAGATCATGCGGCTGCCTTCGGTGTCGCGTTTTCACTTCATCGAGTGCGGCGCCAACACGGCGGTTGAATGGGGCAACGTGGCGGTGCCCACGGTGCAGTACACCCACGGCATGCTGTCATGCAGCGAGTTCACCGGCGTGCCGCTGATCACCCTGCTGGAGCTGGCCGGTGCCGATTTGAAAAACGGCAAGTTCGTGCTGGCCGAAGGGGGTGAGGGCTCGTCGATGACGCGCACCATTCCCATGAGCCTGATCACCTCGGGTGAAGTGATCGTGGCCTATGGCCAGAACGGCGAAATGCTGCGCCCCGAAAACGGCTACCCCCTGCGCCTGGTGGTGCCCGGCGTGCAGGGCGTGAGCTGGATCAAATACCTGCGCCGGGTCGAAGTCGGTGACAAGCCCTATGGATCCAAAGACGAAGCCATTCACTACATGGACCTGCAGCCCGGCGGTCTGCACCGCCAGTACAGCAACTTGCAGGAGGTCAAGAGCGTGGTCACCACCCCCTCCGGCGGCCAGGTGCTGCTGGACAAAGGTTTTTACAACATCACCGGCCTGGCCTGGTCAGGCAAGGGCAAGATCAAACGGGTGGACGTGTCCACCGATGGAGGACGCAACTGGCGCCAGGCGCGACTGGAAACGCCGGTGCTGTCCAAGGCCTTGTCACGCTTTAACCTGGACTGGGTGTGGGACGGTAAAGCCGCTATTTTGCAAAGCCGCGCCCAAGACGAGACCGGCCATGTGCAGCCCACTTACCAGCAGTTGCGCGCCGTGCGCGGCACCCGATCCATTTATCACAACAACGCCATCCAATCGTGGTTGGTTCAGGACAACGGCGAGGTGAAAAATGTCCAGGTCTCGTAATGCATTGATGAGCCTGGCCCTGCTGACGCTGGCAAGTCTGGCGGCGGCACAAGACAGCAAATACCCCGGCGTGGGCCGCGCCGCCACACCCAAGGAAGTGGCCAAATGGGACATCGACGTGCGCCCCGACTTCAAGGGCCTGCCGGCAGGCTCAGGTTCGGTGGCCAAGGGCCAGGAGGTTTGGGAGTCCAAATGCGCGCAGTGCCACGGCGTGTTCGGCGAGTCCAACGAAGTGTTCAGCCCCTTGGCAGGCGGCACCAGCGCAAAGGACATCCAGACCGGCCGCGTTGCCAACCTCTCGCGCAGCGACTACCCCGGCCGCACCACCCTCATGAAGGTGCCCACGGTGTCCACTTTGTGGGATTACATCAACCGGGCCATGCCCTGGACCAACCCCAAGACACTGAGCACCGAAGAGGTCTACGCCGTGACGGCATTCATGCTGAACCTGGCCGACATCGTTCCTGAAAACTATGTCTTGTCCGACAAGAACATGGCCGAGGTACAGGCCCGCATGCCCAACCGCAATGGCATGAGCACGCAGCACGCCATGTGGCCCGGCAAGGAATTTGGCGGCTTGTCCAAGCCGGACACGGCCAACAAAATCTGCATGCAGGACTGCAGGCCCGAGCCCAAGGTGGCCTCCTTGCTGCCCGACTTTGCCCGCAACGCACACGGCAACCTGGCCGAGCAAACCCGTATCGTCGGCCCGCAACGCGGGGCCGACACCAGCCGGCCCGAAACCAAAGCCGGCACACCGCCATCTGCGCTCACCGCAGCGCCTGCTACAGTCAACAAGCCAGACAACAACGAGGCCAAAGCGGTCGTGGCCTCGCTCGGCAAGTACAACTGCACCGCTTGCCACGGCATGGACAAGAAAATTGTCGGCCCGGGTTTCACGGAGATTGCCAAAAAACACGCCGGCAAGGTGGACTATCTGGCTGGCAAAATAAAGGCTGGCGGGGTGGGTGTCTGGGGCCAGATTCCCATGCCGGCCCAGGCTTTGCCTGAGCCGGAGGCACGCAAAATAGCCGAATGGATTTCCAAGGGAGCCGGTAAGTAGCAGGGGATAGTCCCGATGACCCGGCCGCCCCGTAACATTACGATCGTTTATTCAACAGGAGAGATTTCATGCAAACACGTCGCGAGACACTCAAACACAGCGCGGTGCTGGCTGGCTTGCTGGCTGCGGCCGGCTATCCCGGCTTCGCCATGGCTGCTTTCAACAAAGCCGGCTTTGATGCCAAATCGGTTCAAGACGCCGCCAAGGCTTTTGGCGCAAGCAGCCTGGCCGAAAGCAAGGATGTCACCATCACTGCACCGGACATTGCCGAAAACGGCGCGGTGGTACCGATGGGCGCCAGCACCTCTTTGGCAGGCGTCAAACAATTATTGATCCTGGTTGAAAAGAATCCCTCTACTTTGGTCGCAGCATTCAACGTCAACGACGCGGTAGACGCCAACTTCTCAACGCGCGCCAAAATGGGCCAGTCCTCCGACGTTTACGCCGTGGCCATCATGGCTGACGGCAAAGCACTGTGGGCCAAAAAAGAGGTGAAAGTCACTTTAGGTGGTTGCGGCGGTTAAGCCGGGCAGTCACATCCGTCCCAACAATCACCAACACATTCAGGAGAAAAACATGGCAGATCCAATGCGCATTCGCGCCCAGGCCGCTGGCGGCAAAGCAACTGTTCGCGTGCTCATGAGCCACGAAATGGAATCCGGTCAGCGCAAAGACGCCGCCGGCAAAACCGTACCCGCCTGGTTCATTCAGGAAGTCACCGCCACCCTCAACGGCAAGCAAGTGCTGTCGGCCGAGTGGGGCCCTGCAGTGGCCAAAAACCCTTTCATGCAATTCAACATCAAGAACGCCAAAGCCGGCGACAAAGTGGCTGTGACCTGGAAAGACAACAAGGGCGACACGCGCACCGACGAAGCAACAGTTTCCTAAAAAAACTGCTTTCACGCGCGCCGAGCAAGTCTTGGCATTTACCGTGCACGCGTCAACAACAACTCCAAGGTGAACATGAAAACCGTTTTCCCACTCTCCATCGCTGCCGCCATGGCACTGGCTCTGGCTCCGGCCATGGCCCAAAAAACCGCCAGCCAGGGCATTGACGAGTACCGCGCCATGCTGGCCGACGGTAACCCGGCTGAGTTGTTTGAAGCCAAAGGTGAAGACCTCTGGAAAAAAGCCCGCGGCCCGAAAAATGCGTCCCTTGAAAAATGCGATCTGGGCAAGGGACCTGGCGTGGTTAAAGGTGTTTTTGTGGAGTTGCCGCGCTTTTTTGCAGACACGCAGCGCGTGCAAGACCTGGAGTCGCGCCTGGTGAGCTGCATGGAAACGCTGCAGGGCTTCAATGCCGCAGACATCGTCAAGACGCCGTTTGGCAGTGGTGAGATGGCCAACGTCACTGCCCTGGCTACCTGGGTTTCTGCCGAATCCAAAGGGCTGAAATTCAATCTGTCGCAATCACACACGCAAGAAAAAACTTTTTACGAAGTGGGTAAGCGGCTGTTCTTTCAACGCGGCGGCACGCATGACTTTTCTTGTGCCTCTTGCCACGGCGAAGAAGGCAAACGCATCCGCCTGCAAGACTTGCCGATTCTCACCAAGAGCCCGGGTGACGGTCTTGGCTTTGCGGCCTGGCCTGCTTACCGCGTCTCCAACGGCCAGATGTGGAGCATGCAATTGCGCCTGAACGACTGCTACCGCCAGCAGCGCTTTCCTTACCCCGGCTTTGCGAGTGAGGCGACCATCGCCTTGTCGACCTACCTGGGCGTCAATGCCAAAGGTGCCGCATCCATTGCACCGGCCCTCAAGCGCTGATACGCACAGGAGAATTGAAATGAAAAAACATACCCTTATTGCTTTAGCCAGTCTGGCGTCTGCCCTCTTGCTGGCAGGTTGCGCTACCGGCCCTTCGGTGGCCGAGCTCAATGCCCTGAGCGCGCAAATTGTCAAAAGCTCTTTCCGCGATCAAAGCCATGTCAAGCTGACCCGCCTCACCGAGACCGATGAGACCAACCTCGCTTGCAGCGAAGCTGATGTCGCCGGCAAGCCGCTGGACGACAAGACCGCCCGTGCAATTGAAGCGGTCAACATGAAGACCATCAAATGGCCATCGGACGGCAAGTTCATCGGCGACTGGAAAGAAGGCGAAAAGATCGCACAAAGCGGACGCGGCCTGACCTGGAGCGACAGCGCCACCATGGAAAACGGCGGCAACTGCTACAACTGCCACCAGATCGACAAGAAAGAAATTTCTTACGGCACCATCGGCCCCAGCCTCTACAACTACGGCAAGATCCGTGGTGTGAGCGACCCCGCCAGCCCGGCCAGCAAAGCGATGGTTGAATACACCTGGGGCAAGATCTGGAACGCCAAGGCTTACAACGCCTGCTCCAACATGCCGCGCGCCGGCCACATGGGCATCCTGAACGAAGCGCAGGTGCGCCACATCGTGGGCCTGCTGCTAGACCCCCAATCACCCGTCAACCAGTGATGAAAAAACCCGGCTGGTCCGGGTTTTTTTAACGCCTATATATCAGTGACTGCAAATATGAATCTCACTAAACGCGAATTGATCCAGCTGATGGGTGCCGGCACCATGGCCGGCATGAGCATGGGCCGGTTTTCTGAGGTCAGTGCCGCCACCGCGGCCAATGGGCTGTATGACATACCGAAATTCGGCAACGTGTCCTTTTTGCACATGACAGACTGCCACGCGCAGCTCAAGCCGATTTACTTTCGTGAGCCCAGCATCAACATGGGCATCGGCAACATGCAAGGCAACTTGCCGCATCTGGTGGGCGAGCATTTGTTGCAGGTGGCCAAAATCCGGCCCGGCTCGGCCGAGGCCCACGCGCTGACCTTTCTGGACTTTGAAAAAGCCGCCAGACGCTACGGCAAAGTAGGCGGCTTTGCGCACCTGGCTACGCTGGTCAAACGCATGAAAGCCAGCCGGCCCGGGGCTTTGCTGCTGGACGGCGGTGATACCTGGCAGGGCTCCGGCACCAGCTTGTGGACAAAAGGCCAGGACATGGTGGACGCCTGCAAGCTGCTGGGCGTGGACGTGATGACCGGCCACTGGGAGTTCACGCTGGGCATGGAGCGCGTTAAAGAAATCATCGACAAAGACTTTGCCGGCAAGGTGGACTTTGTAGCGCAAAACATCAAAACCAAGGACTTTGGCGACCCGGTGTTCAAGCCTTATGTGATTCGCGAAATCAATGGCGTGGCTTGCGCCATCATCGGTCAGGCTTTTCCTTACACGCCGATTGCCAACCCGCGCTACATGGTGGCCGACTGGGAGTTCGGCATTCAAGACCAGAACATGCAAGCCATGGTCGATGAGGCCCGCGGCAAAGGTGCGCAGGTGGTGGTGCTGCTGAGCCATAACGGCATGGATGTGGACTTGAAGATGGCCAGCCGCGTCAGCGGTATTGACGCCATCATGGGCGGTCACACGCACGACGGCATGCCGGTGGCCAGCATCGTTGCCAACAAAGGCGGTCAAACCATCGTCACCAATGCCGGCTCCAACAGCAAGTTTTTAGGCGTGCTCGATTTCGAAGTCAAAGACAAACGCATCACCGACTTCCGCTACAA